>NZ_LYSP01000006.1:0-162330 GCF_001728945.1 Pseudomonas sp. ENNP23 | reverse complement strand
CCTGACCTTCATGACCCGCTACCTCTCCGGCGACAACGTCGACCTGGGCGCCGGCAAGCCGGATGGCAAGGAATGGGAACGCAACACCGACATCGCCTACGTGTTCCAGGACGGCCCGCTGAAGAACCTGGGCGTGAAATGGCGCAATGCCACCGTGCGAACCACTCACTTCGGTAACGATATCGACGAAAATCGCCTGATCGTCAGCTACACCTTGCCGCTGCTGTAAGCAGCGTCATCGAGCCCCGCTTCCGCCCCTGGCGGAGGCGGGGCTTTTTTGTGCCAGGGATTCGGGGGAGGGCAGGGCGTTGGCCTGCTGGGAGGGCGTTCGCCTGGCGTGCGGTACGGCGCCCCAACCGGTCCACGCAGCCAGGAAAGGCCGTCGTCCGGGGCACGGATTTGGCGAGCAGCGCGCGCTCCTGCGGGGAGGGAAGTGAGCCGATCTATATAGATTTTAAAGTTATAAATAAATTGTCATTTATTCTTTTTAATTTTCAAAAGCCTTGCGCATAGTGAGCTCCACGGAACGCCACCCCACGACAGAGGAGCCACACCATGACCATCCGACTCGGCGACATCGCCCCCGACTTCGAACAGGATTCCAGCGAAGGCCGCATCCGCTTCCATGAGTGGCTCGGCGGCAACTGGGGCATCCTGTTCTCCCACCCGGCGGACTTCACCCCGGTGTGCACCACCGAGCTGGGCCTGACCGCCAAGCTCAAGGACGAATTCGCCGCCCGCGGCGTCAAGGCCATCGCCCTGTCGGTGGACCCGGTGGACTCCCACATCCGCTGGATCGATGACATCAACGAGACCCAGAACACCGTGGTCAACTTCCCGATCATCGCCGACGCCGACCGCAAGGTGTCCGACCTCTACGACCTGATCCACCCCAACGCCAACGACACCCTCACCGTGCGTTCGCTGTTCATCATCGACCCGAACAAGAAGGTGCGGCTGATCATCACCTACCCGGCCAGCACCGGCCGCAACTTCAACGAGATCCTGCGGGTGATCGACTCCCTGCAACTGACCGACAACCACAAGGTCGCCACCCCGGCCAACTGGCAGGACGGCGACGACGTGGTGATCGTCCCCTCGCTCAAGGACGAGGACGAGATCAGGCAGCGCTTCCCCCGTGGCTACAAGGCTGTACGCCCCTACCTGCGCCTGACCCCGCAGCCCAACCGCTGAGCCTGGAGGAGGTCGCCCCTATCCGGCAGCCTCCGCCCGAGCTGATGCTCCACCGCCCTGCGCCACGCGCGCTGGAGCGTCTGACACCTATCACCGGCTCCCTGTGGAGCCATCGAACCGGCCTTACTCTCCCGCCAACGAGGTGAGCAGGCGCACACAAGCACGAGCGAAGTACGAGGAGAGCGCCATGCGCACCATCACTTTGCGTCGGAGCCTGGCTGCGCTGTTCACCGCGGCCCTGGCATTCGGCGCCATCACCCAGGCCCAGGCCGAGACCCTGCGGATCGGCTACAAGAAGTACGGCACCCTGGTGCTGCTCAAGGCCAAGGGCTCCCTGGAGAAGCGCCTGGCCGCCCAGGGCATCGACGTCAAATGGACCGAGTTCCCCGGCGGCCCGCAGCTGCTGGAAGGCCTCAACGTCGGCTCCATCGACTTCGGCGTTACCGGCGAGACTCCGCCGGTGTTCGCCCAGGCCGCCGGCGCCGACCTGCTCTACGTCGCCTACGAACCGCCGGCGCCCACCAGCGAGGCGATCCTGGTGCCGAAGGATTCGGCGATCCAGTCGGTCAAGGAACTGGCCGGCAAGAAGGTGGCTCTGAACAAGGGCTCCAACGTGCACTACCTGCTGGTCCGCGCCCTCGAAGAGGCGGGCCTGAAGTACAGCGACATCCAGCCCGTGTACCTGCCCCCGGCCGATGCCCGCGCCGCCTTCGAGCGTGGCAGCGTCGACGCCTGGGTGATCTGGGACCCCTTCCAGGCCGCCGCCGAGCAACAACTGCAGGCACGCACCCTGCGCAACGGCAGCCAGCTTGTGGATAACCACCAGTTCTACCTGGCCACCCGTGACTACGCGACCCAGCACCCGCAGGTGATCAGCGCCCTGGTGGAAGAGGTCCGCGCCGTGGGCGAGGACTCCAAGGCCGACCCGGACAAGGTGACCGAGCAGGTCGCACCGCTGCTCGGCCTGCCCAGGGACATCACCGCCATCGCGGTGAAGCGCCAGGGCTATGGCGCCCAGTTCCTCAGCCCGGAGGTGGTCACGGCGCAGCAGAAGATCGCCGATACCTTCACCGACCTGAAGCTGATCCCGAAAAAACTCAGCATCAAGGATGTGATCTGGACGCCGCCCGCCAAGGTCGCCCAGCAACCCTGACCCACGCCTTCCCCGCGCCCGCACGGCGCGGGGAAGGCCCTGCCAGCGCACACGGACCATCATCGCGCGGCTACGCCACGCCGGCGCCCTCACCCTGGAGTTATTGCGATGAGCCTCAACCTCTTCTGGTTCCTGCCGACCCACGGCGACGGCCACTACCTCGGCACATCCGAAGGCGCCCGCGCCGTCGACCACGGCTACCTGCAGCAGATCGCCCAGGCCGCCGACCGCCTCGGTTTCGGCGGCGTGCTGATCCCCACCGGCCGTTCCTGCGAGGACTCCTGGCTGGTCGCCGCCTCGCTGATCCCGGTGACCCAGCGCCTGAAGTTCCTCGTCGCCCTGCGCCCGGGGATCATTTCGCCCACCGTCGCCGCACGCCAGGCCGCCACCCTCGACCGCCTCTCCGGCGGCCGGGCCCTGTTCAACCTGGTGACCGGGGGCGACCCGGACGAGTTGGCCGGCGACGGCCTGCACCTGAACCATGAGGCGCGCTACGAGGCTTCCGTCGAATTCACCCGCATCTGGCGCCGCGTGCTGGAGGGCGAGACCGTCGACTACGACGGCAAGCACATCCAGGTGAAGGGCGCCAAGCTGTTCTACCCGCCGCTGCAGCAACCGCGCCCGCCGCTGTACTTCGGCGGTTCCTCCGAGGCCGCCCAGGACCTGGCCGCCGAACAGGTGGAGCTGTACCTGACCGGGGGCGAGCCACCGGCCGCCGTGAAGGAGAAGATCGAGCAGGTGCGCGCGAAAGCCGCCCGGCTCGGCCGCAGCGTGCGCTTCGGCATCCGCCTGCACGTGATCGTGCGCGAAACCAATGAAGAAGCCTGGGCTGCCGCCGACCGCCTGATCGCCCACCTCGACGACGCCACCATCGCCAAGGCCCAGGCGGCCTTCGCCCGCTTCGACTCGGTCGGCCAGCAACGCATGGCCGCCCTGCACAACGGCAAGCGCGACCAGTTGGAGGTCAGCCCCAACCTCTGGGCCGGCGTCGGCCTGGTGCGCGGCGGTGCCGGTACCGCACTGGTGGGCGATGGCCCCACCGTGGCCGCGCGGGTCAGGGAATACGCGGACCTGGGCATCGACACCTTCATCTTCTCCGGCTACCCGCATCTGGAAGAGTCCTACCGCGTGGCGGAACTGCTGTTCCCCCACCTGGACGTGGCGCGCCCGCAAGCGAGCGATGGCCTGGCCTTCGTCAGCCCCTTCGGCGAGATGGTGGCCAACGAGGCGCTGCCCGAGCGTCGCCTCAAGGTCTCGCAGAGCTGAGGACGCCCCGATGAACCTGCAATCAATCCTCCAGCGCCTGGCGCCCTGGGCACTGCCCTTCGTGCTGCTGGCCACCTGGCAGATCGCCGTCGAGACCGGCCTGCTCTCCACCCGCATCCTCCCGGCGCCCAGCGCCGTGGTCACCGCTGGCTGGCAACTGGTGGCCAGCGGCGAGATCTGGACCCACCTGGCCATCAGCGGCTGGCGCGCCAGCATCGGCTTCGCCATCGGTGGCGGCCTCGGCCTGCTGCTGGGCTTCATCACCGGCCTGTCGAAATGGGGCGAGCGCCTGCTCGACAGCTCGGTGCAGATGATCCGCAACGTGCCGCACCTGGCGCTGATCCCGCTGGTGATCCTGTGGTTCGGCATCGACGAGTCGGCGAAGATCTTCCTCGTCGCCCTCGGCACCCTGTTCCCCATCTACCTCAACACCTACCACGGCATCCGCAACGTCGACCCGGCGCTGGTGGAGATGGCGCGCAGCTACGGCCTTTCCGGTTTCGGCCTGTTCCGCCAGGTGATCCTGCCCGGCGCGCTGCCCTCGATCCTGGTGGGGGTGCGCTTCGCCCTCGGCTTCATGTGGCTGACGCTGATCGTCGCCGAGACCATCTCGGCCAGTTCCGGCATCGGCTACCTGGCGATGAACGCCCGGGAGTTCCTGCAGACCGACGTGGTGGTGCTGGCGATCCTGCTCTACGCGGTGCTCGGCAAGCTGGCCGACCTCGCCGCCCGTGGCCTGGAGCGCCTGTGGCTGCGCTGGCACCCGGCCTACCAGGCCAAGGGAGGTGCGGCATGAATGCGTTGTCCACGCCGCAGCACCTCAAGCGCGGCATTCCCCTGGTGGTGCAGGGCATCGGCAAATCCTTCGGTGAGCGGGAGGTGCTCAAGGGCATCGACCTGCTGATCCCCGCCGGCCAGTTCGTCGCCGTGGTCGGCCGCAGCGGCTGCGGCAAGAGCACCCTGCTGCGCCTGCTGGCCGGGCTCGACCAGCCCAGTCGGGGCGAACTGCTGGCCGGCTCGGCCCCTCTGGCCGAGGCCCGCGAGGATACCCGGCTGATGTTCCAGGACGCGCGCCTGCTGCCCTGGAAACGGGTGATCGACAACGTCGGCCTCGGCCTTTCCGGCAACTGGCGGCCCAAGGCCCTGGACGCCCTGGAAGCGGTGGGCCTGGCCGACCGCGCCCGGGAATGGCCGGCAGCGCTGTCCGGCGGCCAGAAGCAGCGCGTGGCCTTGGCCCGTGCGCTGATCCACCAGCCGCGCCTGCTGCTGCTGGACGAACCGCTGGGCGCGCTGGACGCGCTGACCCGCATCGAGATGCAGCAACTGGTCGAGCGGCTCTGGCAGCAGCACGGCTTCACCGTGCTGCTGGTGACCCACGACGTGAACGAGGCGGTGGCCATCGCCGACCGGGTGATCCTGATCGAAGACGGTGCCATCGGCCTCGACCTTACGGTCGACCTGCCCCGGTCGCGTACCCGTGGCTCGGCCCGGCTGGCGGCGCTGGAGGCCCAGGTCCTCGAGCGCGTGCTGTCGCAGCCGGCCCCGCCGCCGGAACCCGAGCCTGTTTCACCCCTGCCCACGCAGTTGCGCTGGGCACTCTGATCTTCATCCCACGACCCCGAGCCAAGGAAAAACGCCATGACCATCAAAGCCATCAACGTGCGCAACCAGTTCAAGGGCACCATCAAGGAAATCATCGAAGGCCCGGTGCTGTCGGAGATCGACGTGCAGACCGCCGCCGGCATCGTCACCTCGGTGATCACCACCCGCTCCGTGCGCGAGCTGGAGCTGGGCATCGACTCCGAGGTGATCGCCTTTGTGAAGTCCACCGAGGTGTCCATCGCCAAGCTGTGAGGCAGCGGGGCGTGATCGTGGGGGGAGGCGGAGATCGCTGCGCGGTCCTTCGCGGATGAATCCGCTCCCACGTGAACGTGCCTTGTACCGACATGAAGAGCCCCCGCGTTTGCGGGGGCTCGTTCGTTGGGGACCGCTGCGCGGTCCTTGGGCGAATGAATTCGCCCCTACAAACCGATCCGCGTGGGAACGCATTCGTGACGACGCACGGTGCGCCCCCGGGGTGTAGGGGGCTGCCCGACGAAACCGCTCCCACAGGAAAGTGTCTTGTGCCGGAATGAAAAAGCCCCGCATTCGCGGGGCTTCGTTCATCCAGCGGTGGCTCAGCGCTTCTGCGGTGCCGGCTGCTGCTGGGTGATGCAGTGGATGTTGCCGCCGCCGAGGAGGATCTCGCGGCCGGGCACCATCACCACCTCGTGCTGCGGGAACAGGCGCTTGAGGATCGCCTCGGCTTCGGCGTCCTTCGGGTCGTCGAACTTCGGCGCGACGATGCCGCCGTTGACGATCAGGAAGTTGACGTAGGAACCCGCCAGGCGGATCGATGGGTCGCGTTCCTGGGTGCCTTCCACCAGGTCGACGCCGGCGCATTCTTCCTCGGTGGCGTGGATCGGGCCGGGGATCGGCATCTTGTGCACCACCAACTGGCGGCCCTTGGCGTCGCGGGCCTGCTCCAGCACCTTCATCGCGGCCTGGCAGCGCGGGTAGTTGGGGTTGGCCGGGTCGTCGGTCCAGGCCAGCAGCACTTCGCCCGGGCGCACGTAGCAGCAGAAGTTATCCACATGGCCGTCGGTCTCGTCGTTGTAGAGGCCATCCGGCAGCCAGATGATGGTGTCCACAGCCAGGTGGTCGCGCAGCACCGCTTCGATCTCCTCGCGGTTCAGGTGCGGGTTGCGGTTGCGGTTGAGCAGGCATTCCTCGGTGGTGATCAGGGTGCCTTCGCCATCCACATGGATGGAGCCGCCTTCGAGCACGAAGCCTTCGGTGCGGTAGCGGGCGCAGCCTTCGATCTCGAGGATCTTGCGGGCCACCTGGTCGTCACGCTGCCAGGGGAAATAGAGGCCGCCGTCGAAGCCGCCCCAGGCGTTGAACGCCCAGTCCACGCCGCGCACTTCGCCCTGGTCGTCGATGACGAAGGTGGGGCCGGTGTCACGCACCCAGGCGTCGTCGGTGGTGATCTCCACCAGGCGGATGTTGGCGTCGTCCAGGCGCGCGCGGGCGTTCTCGTACTGGGCGGCGGAGGCGCACACGGTCACCGGCTCGAAGCGGGCGATGGCCTTGGCCACGGCGGTGAAGGCGGCCTGGGCAGGCTTGCCGCCGAGGCGCCAGTTGTCCGGGCGCTCGGGCCAGACCATCCAGGTGCGGGTGTGGGGCGCCCACTCGGCGGGCATGTGGAAGCCATCGGCGCGGGGCGTGCGGATCGGGGTGCTCATGGGGCGGTCCTTGGTGGAGGGCGCAGGCCGTTGATGAGGCCGGCCTGCGGCGCCGGGTCGGTCATTCGGAGAGGGTTTCGCCGTCGAGGGTCGCGATCGGCCAGTACAGGTTAGGACGGCGGTCGCGGAACACGCCCCAGGCGGTGCGTACCTTCTCCAGTTCGTCGAGGTCGAAGCGGTGGACAAGGATACCTTCTTCGACCTCGTTGAGTTCAGCCACCTTCCGGCCGAACTGATCGGCGATGAAGGAGGAGCCGTAGAAGGTGATGGCGTAGCCGTCCTGCTCTTCGCGGCCGATGCGGTTGGAGGCGATCAGCGGCATGACGTTGGCGCCGGCATGGCCCTGTTGCACGCGCTGCCAGTGGTCGCGGGAGGTGATGGTGGCGTCGTGGGGTTCGCTGCCGATGGCGGTGGGGTAGAGCAGCAGTTCGGCGCCCATCAGCGCCATGCTGCGGGCGCACTCGGGGAACCACTGGTCCCAGCAGATGCCGACGCCGATGCGGGCGTAGGCGGTGTCCCAGACCTTGAAGCCGGTGTCACCGGGGTTGAAGTAGTACTTCTCGTGGTAACCGGGGCCGTCCGGGATGTGGCTCTTGCGGTAGACGCCGAGGTTGCTGCCGTCGGCGTCGAGGATGGCGATGCTGTTGAAGCGGGCACGACCGGCGCGTTCGAAGAAGCTGATGGGCAGCACCACCTTGAGCTCGGCAGCGAGCCGGCTGAAGTGGGCGATGGCGGCGTTCGCCTCCACCGGGGTGGCCAACTGGGTGTAGTCGGCGTTGGGCTTCTGGCAGAAGTAGGGCGTCTCGAACAGTTCCTGGATCAGGATGATCTGCGCGCCCTGGGCGGCAGCCTGGCGCACCAGCTTCTCGGCGTTGGCGATATTCGCGGCACGATCCCAGGAGCAGGCCATCTGGGTGGCGGCGACGGTAACGATGCGGGACATGGAACACCTCGTCGAACGGTTGCGGGCCGGTGCCGGATATTCATCGGCATTCCGGGGGATTCCGTGCGATCGGTCGCGGTCCAGTCGCGCGGATGGCATCGTTATATTCGATAAAAATCCGTTTTTAAAGGGATTTTTAGCGCTCGTTCAGCACGGTTAGGCTTTTAGCTCGATAACTATCGGCTTTTCAGGCGTCCTGGATGACGTCGCGCTTGGGCAGGCAGTGCGGCAGGTAGAGCCCCAGGTAGGCGTCGAACACGCGCATGCCTTCCTCGGCCAGGCGCGGGGTGATGTGGCCGTACTGCTGCACGGAGCGCGCATAGACGCGGTCGCCCAGCTCCATGGCCAGGGAGAAGACGTTCAGGTCCTCGGGCAGGGCGGGCAGCGGGAAATGGCGTTCGAACACGGCGTGCATCAGGTGGCCCAGCTCGATGTCCAGTTGGCGGTCGGCCTGGGTCACTTCGGTGAGTCCGTGCTGGGCGAGGATCAGTTGGCGGGCGGCGGCGTCGGCGTCGTAGATCGCCAGCATGCGCTCCTCGACGATCCGCGACAGGTCGCGCCAGTTGCGCAGCGCGGCGTGGTCCACCGGTTGCTGCAGGCTGGCGCGGAAGGCGGCGTGGACGTCGGCGGTCAGCGCTTCGAGGATCGCCGGGACGCTGGAGAAGAAGTGGTAGACGGAGGAGGGCGGCATCTCCGCCCGCTCGGCGACGCTGTAGATCGACAGGTTGGCCACGCCCTGTTCGGCGAGCAGGCCCCGGGCGGCGTCGAGGATGGCGGCGATGCGCAACTGGCTGCTGGCGCGGGGCTTGCGGGCGGTGGCAGGGCGGGACATCGGCGGCTCCTCGGCGGTGAGGCGCTATTGGACGCCAGCCGCCGGGGCCGGGGCAAGGGGGGCTCAGTCCGTTGGGACGGGCTCGACCTTGAGCAGCACGCCGTCCTGACCGACCACCCGGACCTGGCTGCCGGCCGGCAGGTCCGGGCCGACCACCAGCCACACCGAGTCGCCGGCGCGGATCTTGCCGCGCCCACCTTCGATGGCCTGGGACAGGGTGAACTGTCGGCCCAGAAGCTCCTGGCCGCGATGGTTGAGGCCGGGCTGATCGGAGGTGCGGATCGCCACCCGCTGGCGCCGCCACCAGTAGGCGGCGGTGGCCACGGCAAGCAGCCCGAAGGTCACGAATTGCGCCTGCCAGGGCAGGTCCGGCACGAAGAACACCAGGGCTCCAACCCCGGCGGCGGCCAGGCCGATCCACAGCAGGTAGCCGCCGGCGCCGAAGACTTCGAGGATCAGCAGCAGGGTGCCGAGGGCCAGCCAGTCCCAGAAGGCGAGGTTCTGCAGGTACGCCAGCATGTTCAGCCCTTCTTGTCGCCGAAGGTGGCCTTGACGATCTCGCCGATGCCGCCGACCGAGCCGATCACCTGGCTGGCTTCCAGCGGCATGAGGATCACCTTGCTGTTGTTGGCGCTGGCCAGGCTGCCGAGGGCTTCGACGTACTTCTGGGCGACGAAGTAGTTCACCGCCTGGACGTTGCCGGTGGCGATGGCATCGGACACCACGCGGGTGGCCTCGGCTTCGGCGGCGGCGGCCCGTTCGCGGGCTTCGGCTTCGAGGAAGGCGGCGGCGCGCTGGCCTTCGGCGCGGAGGATCTCGGCCTGCTTCTGGCCTTCGGCGGTGAGGATGGCGGCGGAGCGGGAGCCTTCGGCCTCGAGGATCTGCGCGCGCTTCAGGCGCTCGGCCTTCATCTGGCTGGCCATGGCTTCCACCAGGTCGTTGGGCGGGCTGATGTCCTTGATCTCGATGCGGGTGACCTTCACGCCCCAGGGCGCGGTGGCCTCATCCACGGTGTGCAGCAGGCGTTCGTTGATGGCATCGCGCTGGCTGAGCATGGCGTCCAGTTCCATGGAGCCGAGCACGGTGCGGATGTTGGTCATCACCAGGTTGCGGATGGCGTGTTCGAGGTTGTTCACCTCGTAGGCGGCCTGGGCGGTGTTGACCACCTGGAAGAAGCACACGGCGTCGATCTGCACCATGGCGTTGTCAGCGCTGATGGCCTCCTGCGGGGGGATGTCCAGCACGCTTTCCATGACGTTGAGCTTGCGCCCGATGCGGTCCACCACCGGGACGATGATGTTCAGGCCGGGCTTGAGGGTGGTGGTGTAGCGGCCGAAGCGCTCGACGGTCCACTCGAAGCCTTGGGGCACGATCTTGAACCCCATGAAGACGATGGCCACCGCGAGGGCGACGAAGAGGATGACGACGGTACTGATGCCCATGCTGTTCTCCTTGGCTGTGTGTCGGGCGGGGCATTGCGCCCCGTGGTCCAGGTCGGGTGGCCCGGCACGTTGCACAGCTCAGTGTGGCCTGCAAATGCCCGGGGCGCTGCCGAGTCCTGCGTTTATTTCTGCTCGCTCTGGGGGGTGACGCGCAGCACTTCCTCTACCGTGGTCTGGCCGGCGGCGATCTTCTGCGCGCCGGACAGGCGCAGGCTGCGCATGCCGTCCTTGAAGGCCTGGCGGCGCAGGGCGACGAGGTCGGTGTCGGCGGTGATCAGGCTCTTCACGCCGTCGCTCAGCAGCATGATCTCGTAGACCCCGGCGCGGCCGCGGTAGCCGGTGTCGCGGCATTCCAGGCAGCCCACGGCGCGGTGCGCGCCGGTGGGCAGCGGGGCGCTCCAGGGGCGGGTGAGGTTCTGCCAGTCCTCTTCCTCAAGCTCCATGGGCGCCTTGCAGTGCGGGCACAGGGTACGCACCAGGCGCTGGGCCATGACCCCGAGCAGGGTGGCGCGCAGGAGGTAGTAGGGCACGCCCAGTTCCAGCAGGCGGGTGATGGCGCTGGGGGCGTCGTTGGTGTGCAGGGTGGAGAGCACCAGGTGGCCGGTGAGGGCGGCCTGGATGGCCATCTCGGCGGTCTCCAGGTCACGGATCTCGCCGACCATGATGATGTCCGGGTCCTGGCGCATCAGCGCGCGCACGCCGCTGGCGAAGCTGAGGTCGATGTTGTGTTGCACCTGCATCTGGTTGAAGGCGCCTTCGATCATCTCGATGGGGTCTTCGATGGTGCAGACGTTCACCTCGCTGGTGGCCAGCTGCTTGAGGGTGGTGTAGAGCGTGGTGGTCTTGCCCGAGCCGGTGGGGCCGGTGACCAGGATGATGCCGTTGGGCTGGTGGGTCATGCTCTGCCAGCGCTTGAGGTCGTCCTGGGAGAAGCCCAGTTGGTCGAAGCTCTTGAGCAGCACTTCGGGGTCGAAGATCCGCATCACCATCTTCTCGCCGAAGGCGGTGGGCAGGGTCGACAGGCGCAGCTCCACCTCGCCGCCGTCCGGGGTCTTGGTCTTGACCCGGCCGTCCTGGGGTTTGCGCTTCTCGGCCACGTTCATCCGCCCGAGGCTCTTCAGGCGGCTGACGATGGCCATCGTGACCTGGGGCGGGAACTGGTAGACGTTGTGCAGCACGCCGTCGATGCGGAAGCGCACCGTGCCCTGCTCGCGGCGTGGTTCGATGTGGATGTCGCTGGCGCGCTGCTGGTAGGCGTACTGGAACAGCCAGTCGACGATGTTGACGATGTGGGCGTCGTTGGCGTCCGGCTCCTGGTCGCTGGCGCCGAGCTTGAGCAACTGTTCGAAGTTGCCCACGCCGCTGATCTTCTGGTCCACGGCGGTGGCGCCGCTGACCGACTTGGCCAGGCGGTAGAACTCGGTGGTGAAGCGCTGCAGGTCGGCGGGGTTGGCCACCACGCGCCTGATGGGGCGCTTGAGCACGTGGGTGAGGTTGCTCTCCCAGCTGTGCACGAAGGGCTGGGCGCTGGCGATGGTGACGCTCTCGCTGTCCACCGCCACGGCGAGGATCTTGTGGCGCTGGGCGAAGGCGTAGGACATCAGCGGGGTGACGGCGGCGACGTCGATCTTCAGCGGGTCGATGCGCAGGTACGGCTGGCCGCAATAGTCGGCCATCCACTGGGTGAGGGTCTCCAGCTCCAGCTTGCGGCCGGGGCGCTTGAGGTCGTCCACCTGCTGGCTGGCGAGGAACTCCAGCGGGTGCTGCTGGTTGTTCACCGCGCTGCGGCGGATGGCCATGCATTGCTCGGCGGTGTCCTGGGCGATCCGGCCCTGATTCACCAGCTCCCGGAGCAGGTCATTGAGATCCAGCCAGCGATCCTGGGCGGCCGATGCGAAAGCCGACATGCGTTCTCCTTGGTCGTACAGTCCCGACGGGAAAGCGTAGTCAATGCGCCTTCCCTGCAGGGTGCCAAGGATGCCCGAAACCACCCTCCCAGGGCCAAGCTGTTTGCGTGACCCGGTCGGCAGCCTGACCGATCAGCCCGTGACCTGCAGCTCCACACCGAGGATGCCGACCTGGCCACGCAGGCGCCGGGCGATGACCTCGGCGCGGTGCAGCGGCAGGTCGGTGAGGACCACCTCGATGCGCAGGTCGTCGTCCAGGTGGCGGGCCTCCACCCGCAGCGGCAGCACCTGCAATTGGGCGAAATGGCCGAGCAGGCGCAGCAGCAGGTCCGCTTCGGCAGCGGCGTGCACGGCGAAGCGCAGTGGGCGGGTGGCCTCGTCGGGCTTCCAGGGGTCGACGCGCGTCCCTTCGGCGGACGGGGTGACGGGCAGCGGCTGGCAGGCGGCGGATTCGCGTTCGAACATGGCGGGGGCTCCGGTTGGGATGGGCACAGTTTCCCAGCCGAAGCGGCAAAATATCTGCCTATCTCGCGGGCTTATCCGGTTTTTTGCACATAGAATTTCCCCGTATCGCCTGATGAGGGGAAAAACATGCCTTTGGAACTGGACGCCTATGACCGCCGCATCCTCGACCTGTTGCAGGAAGACGCCGGGCTTTCCACCGCCGAGATCGCCGAGCGCGTGGGGTTGTCCCAGTCGCCGTGCTGGCGACGCATCCAGCGGCTCAAGGAGGAGGGGGTGATCCGCCGCCAGGTCACCCTGCTGGACCGGCGCAAGATCGGCCTCAACGCGCAGATCTTCGCCCAGGTGAAGCTCAACGCCCACGGCCGCTCCAACCTCACCGAGTTCGCCGAGGCCATGCGCGGCTTCCCGGAGGTGCTGGAGTGCCATGTGCTGATGGGGGCGGTGGATTTCATGCTGCGCGTCGTCACCCGGGACATCGAGGCCTATGAGCGCTTCTTCTTCGAGAAGCTGTCCATGGTGCCGGGCATTCAGGAGGTGAACTCCATCGTCGCCCTGTCGGAGATCAAGTCCACCACCTGCTTGCCGGTGGAGGGGTAGGGGGGAGGCACGGCTTGTGGAAGGTACCCGTTGGAGCGAATTCATTCGCGATGGCAGCCGGCAGGCTGCTGCTCGTTGTTGGATCGCACCTGGGGCCGCTGCGCGGCCCTTTCGCGAATGAATTCGCTCCTACCGGGCAGGTCCGCGTTGCTCGGCGGGACTGCTGCGCAGTCCTTGGGCGAATGAATTCGCCCCTACGGGAGCTACCCATGTGCCGGCGTGCGTAGGGTGGACCGCGCTTCATCGGTCCACCATGTGGGCTCACGGCGAACGCCATTGGTGGATGGAAAAAGCGCCATCCACCCGACGCCCCGACTGGCGACACGCCGCTCCTATCGGGAGGCCCACGGTGCACGGGGCGGGCTATTCCCGGGCTGAAGCCCGGGCTACTGGTGTGGCGAGCGGGCCAGCAGTTCTGCCAGGCCCTCGGGATACAGCGGCAGTTCGGGGCCGAACTCGTCCAGGCTGCGCCAGGTGGCGGTGAAGGTTGCGCCGTCGCTTTCCACCACGGACAGGTGAGTGGCGTTGTAGAGCGTCGGATCGACGAACTCGCCGTCGTAGATCATCACCAGTTCGTGCCCCGGCTTGCCGTTGTAGATGAAGAGGTTTTCCAGCGTGCCGAGCAGGCGCAATGCCTTGACCTCGGCGCCGAGTTCTTCGCGGATTTCCCGGGCCACGGCCTGCGCCGAGGTTTCTCCGAATTCGATGCCGCCGCCCAGTGGCCGGCAGAAGGTCTGCTGCTTCAGCGGGTCGTGGGCTTGGTTGACGAGAATGCGGTTGCCCTGGCGGAGCAGGCAGAGGGCGACGGCGCGTATTTGTTTCGACATGACGGGTGCGTTCCTTGTACCGGGGTGGGCCTTGAGGCCCGAGGGGAGGCCACAAGCGAGAAGGGCCGGCAGAGGCCGGCCCTTCTCGTTGTGCGGCGGATCAGGCGTTGAGGCCGGTGGCCTCGTCAGCGCCGATGTGCACGTTCATGCACTGCACGGCGGCGCCGGCGGCGCCCTTGCCGAGGTTGTCCAGGCGGGCGACCAGGTTCAGGCGGTCGGCGGAGCCGAAGACGAAGAGGTCGACGCGGTTGGTGTCGTTGCAGCCCTGGACGTCGAAGAAGCCGCCGTCGAGGTTGCCTTCGTCACCGGCCGGCATCACCCGCACGAACTGCTCGCCGGCGTAGTGCTGGCGGTAGATCTCGGCGATCTCGGCGGCGCTGGCCTTGCGCGCCAGGCGCTCGGTGCAGAGCGGCACGGTCACGGCCAGGCCCTTGAGGAAGGGGCCGACGATGGGGTTGAACACCGGTGCCTGGGCCAGGCGGGCCTGGACGCGCATTTCCGGCAGGTGCTTGTGCTCCAGGCCCAGGGCGTAGGGGCGCGGGCTCATCAGCCTGGCGTCATTGCCGGCTTCGTACTCGGCGATCATGCCCTTGCCGCCGCCGCTGTAGCCGGTGAGGGAGAAGGCGGAGAGCGGGTAGTCGGCGGGCAGCAGGCCGGCGTCGATCAGTGGGCGCACGGC
Organism: Pseudomonas sp. ENNP23; assembly: GCF_001728945.1. Classification (NCBI taxonomy): domain Bacteria; kingdom Pseudomonadati; phylum Pseudomonadota; class Gammaproteobacteria; order Pseudomonadales; family Pseudomonadaceae; genus Pseudomonas; species Pseudomonas sp. ENNP23. Next base: position 147,741 of record NZ_LYSP01000006.1, on the reverse strand, counting down.
GAGGATGAAGGCGCTGGCGTGGCAGCCGGGCACGGCGATGCGCTTGCTGGTGCGGATCTTCTCGCGCTGGCCGGCGGCCAGTTCCGGCAGGCCGTAGGCCCAGCTTTCGTCGGTGCGGAAGGCAGTGCTGGCGTCGATGATGCAGGTGTTCGGGTTGGTCACCAGGGACACCGCCTCGCGGGAGGCGACGTCGGGCAGGCAGAGGAAGGCGACGTCGGCGGCGTTGAGGAAGCGCGCGCGCTCGGCCGGGTCCTTGCGCTTGTCATCGGCGATGCGCAGCAGCTCCACGTCGGAACGGCCGGACAGGTAGTCGAGCAACCGGAGGCCGGTGGTGCCTTCCTGACCATCTACGAACACTTTGAAAACCATGGCGGACTCACTCGGTAAAGACGAAGGAACCCCAGCCGGGGCTGATGGGGCGTGCATTGTAACCAGGCCCGCAGGTCACGGCGATGGGCGTTCCTCGGCGGCCTTGCGGGCGGCGCCCGGGGGCGTCAGGCCCATGGAGACGTAGACGCTGGTGAGGGCGTCGACGCCCATGTCGGCGGGGCGTACCCAGTCCACTGGGACGTAGAGCAGCCCGCCGCCCACCGGGATCGGCGCGGTGGGCACGAGGATGGCGCAGTAGGCGCGGCCTTCCAGCTCGATGGGCTCGGAGCTGGGCTGCAGCGCCAGCACGGCGGCACCGTCGCCGCCGAAGAAGCACCACACCGGCTGCATGGTGGTGATGTCGGCGTTCTTGTCCTTGTCGAGCATGCCGACGAAGCGGTCGGCGACGTTGTAGACGTTGCCGATCAGCGGGGTGCGGCGCAGGGTCTGGTCGAACAGCCAGGCCAGCGGCCGGCGCAGGCCCAACTGCACGGCGAGGCCCAGGGGGTAGAGGCTGCCCAGCAGCACCAGGGTGCCGACGAACCAGGCCAGGACCGGGTTGCTTGCGAACGGCTGGCCGAGGGCGGCGAGCAGTTGGCCGATGAGGGTGGAGGGGCCCACCAGGCGGTTCAGCAGGCTGACGATCCAGGCCAGCAGCGCCAGGGTCAGGACCAGCGGCAGCAATGCCAGCAGGCCGGTGAGCCAGGTGGTGATCAGGGAGCGGAGGCTGTGCTTGAACATGCAGGGGCTCCAGGCCCGCCACCTGGGTGGCGGGCCGGCGGGTCACTTCAGCAGGTGTTTCCAGCCCTTCAGGGTCAGCAGGTGCTGGGCCTGGGCGCTGCGGGCTTCACGGCTGGCGTCGTCCAGGGGCTGGGCAGCCAGCTCGGCGAGCTTGCTCAGTTCGCCGAAGCAGCGGTCCACCTCGGGCACTTCCACCAGCACGCCCCGGGCCAGGCGCAGCCAGACCAGCAGGCGCTCGATGCGAGGCAGCTGCTCGGCCAGGTCTTCCGGCTGGCGGCGGTAGCGGTCCAGTTGCAGGGCGACGGCTTCCTCGGCCAAGAGGCGCGGCAGCCAGCGGCCGATGGCCGCCTGGCCCTGGCGCTCGCCGCGGGCGTTGCGGCCCTGGGTCCAACTGCGGCCCAGCAGCCAGCGCGAGGCTTTCAGGGAGAACAGGCCCCAGCGGGTACCGGCCAGTTCCTCGGCGAAGCGCGCCGGGGCGGTCTGGCGAACGCTTTCGTCGTCCTGGCCGGCGTTGACCACCGGGCGCCAGTCGCCGATCAGTGCATCCAGGGCCTGGCGCAGCTCGTGGCTGGTGGGGCGCGGTGCGGCCTGGCCGAGGCTGCCCAGCAGGGCGCGCAGGTCGACCAGTTGCTGCAGCCAGTCGGCCAGCAGCTTCCAGTGACCGTTGAAGCGGTACTGCTCGGCCAGGCGCTGGCTGTTGCCCAGCAGGGTCCAGCCGAGGGCGGGGATGGTGTCGTCCAGCGGCTGTTCGAAGGCGAGTTCGGGGGCGGGCAGGCTGACGTTGTAGCTCTGGGCGTCATACAGGCGGTAGCCACGCTCGGCCTTGCTGATGTCGCAGGGCATCAGCGGCAGGTCGGCGGCCAGGGCCTCGGCCAGCTCCAGCAGGGCTTCGGGCTCGCCCTGGCGCAGTTCCAGCTCCAGCTCGCAGATTTCTTCTTCCTGGTCGCCGGCGATGACCTTGCCCAGGTCCAGGGCGGCTTCGATCACCACCTTGGCCTTGCCACGGCCCCAGGCCACTTCGGCGCGCTGGCGGACGAAGTCGGTGGTGAACAGCGGGGCCAGGGTCTTCTTGTCCAGCTCGGCGAGGCTGGCGGGCCAGCACTCGTCGCTGAGCTTTTTGGTGTCCAGCTTGGCCTTGGGCAGGTACCAGTCCCACTCGTTGCGCTCGGACAGCCCGGCCACGCTCTGGCCACGGGTCTTCAGGGTCTGGATGAACTGGTCGCCGTCGCGGCGCATGCGCAGCGCCACGCGGGCCTGGGCCAGGTCGCGGGCGGGGGTGTCGTAGTACTGGTTGAACAGTTCGCGGGTCTCCCAGCCACCCTTGATGCGCTTCTTCAGCAGCGGGTGGTCGCGGAGGGCGTCGAGGGTCTCGCGGCTGGCGCGGAGCTTGATTTCGGTTTCTTTCTGCATGGCCGGACTTTCTGGTGCAGCGCGGGATGGCTGTCGAGGGCGTGAAGTCTACAGCAGCGCGGCGGGGCCTGCCGGGTGGTTTCGCCAGCGGTGACGCCTGCCTATGATGGGCGCTCGTCGGTGGAGAACCCCCATGCGCCTTCCAGACCTGAAGACCCAGTTCGCTGCGCTGATCGCGGCGCCCTCGGTCAGTTGCTCCCAGCCCCATTGGGACCAGTCCAACCTGCCGGTCATCGAGCTGTTGGCCGCCTGGCTGGGCGAGCTGGGCTTCACCTGCGAGATCCAGACCGTGGCGCCGGGCAAGGCCAACCTGCTGGCCACCCTGGGCAGCGGCCCCGGCGGCCTGGTGCTGGCCGGGCACAGCGACACCGTGCCCTTCGATGCGGCCCTGTGGAAAACCGACCCGCTCGCCCTGACCGAGGTGGGCGACCGCTGGTACGGGCTGGGCAGTTGCGACATGAAGGGTTTCTTCCCGCTGGTGATCGAAGCGGTGCGCGAGCTGGACGGGCAGATGCCGTGCCAGCCGCTGATCATCCTCGCCACCTGCGACGAGGAAAGCTCGATGTCCGGTGCCCGCGCGCTGGCGGCGGCCGGTCGGCCCCTGGCGCGGGCTGCGGTGATCGGTGAGCCCACCGGGTTGAAGCCGATCCGCCTGCACAAGGGCGTGATGATGGAGCGCATCGACATCCTCGGGCAGAGCGGCCACTCCTCCGACCCGGCCCTGGGCCGCAACGCCCTGGAGGCCATGCACGAGGGCATCGGCGAGCTGCTGGCGCTGCGCCGCGAATGGCAGGCGCGCTTCCACAACCCGCTGTTCAACGTGGCGGGGCCGACCCTCAACCTGGGCTGCATCCACGGCGGCGACAACCCCAACCGCATCTGTGGCCAGTGCAGCCTGGAGTTCGACCTGCGGCCCCTGCCGGGCATGGAGCCCGACATGCTGCGCGAGGCCATCGGCCAGCGTCTGCGCCCGGTGGCCGAGCGCCACGGTGTGGCCCTCGACTACCGGCCGCTCTACCCGGCGGTGCCGCCGTTCGAGGAGCCGGCCGACAGCGAGCTGGTGCAACTCGCCGAACGTCTGACCGGGCATGCCGCAGAAGCGGTGGCCTTTGGCACTGAAGCACCGTATCTTCAGCACCTCGGCTGCCAGACCCTGGTGCTGGGCCCTGGCGACATCGCCTGCGCGCACCAGCCCGACGAGCACCTCGAACTGTCACGGATCACACCTACGGTGGCGCTGTTGCGCCAGTTGATCCGTCACTACTGCATCACCCCAACCCAACCAGGGCACCTCTGAAAACGTAGGCGAGGCCGTCAGCGCAAGGCAAAAACAGGCGAAAAAGCGCAGTTTACGTACGGTAAATGAGCATTTTGATCGGACTCGCGCACGAGCCGGTTTTTAACGCCGCGATGACAACGCAGGTAGTTTTCAGAGGTGCCCGCCAGATGACTCCCCAGGAGGGCTTCCGCTGATGTTGCTGCGACGACGATAAACGCAACGCCACCTGCTCCGTTTCCGGAGTAGCACCGTTCATTTCGCCCCCGTCACAGGCACTCGGAATCCCATGCACGACTACGTTAACTGGCTGCGCCATGCTTCGCCCTACATCAACGCCCACCGGGACTGCACCTTCGTGGTGATGCTGCCCGGCGAGGGGGTTGCCCACCCGAATTTCGGCAACATCGTCCACGACCTGGTGCTGCTGCACAGCCTGGGCGTGCGCCTGGTGCTGGTGCACGGCTCGCGCCCGCAGATCGAGGCACGCCTGGCCGCGCGCGGGCTGACCCCGCACTTCCACCGCGACCTGCGCATCACCGACGGTCCGACCCTGGAGTGCGTGATCGATGCCGTGGGCCAGCTTCGTATTGCCATCGAGGCGCGCCTGTCCATGGACATCGCCGCCTCGCCGATGCAGGGCTCGCGGTTGCGGGTCACCGGCGGCAACTTCGTCACCGCGCGGCCCATCGGCGTCGTCGACGGTATTGACTACCACCACACCGGCGAGGTGCGCCGGGTCGACCGCAAGGGCATCGGCCGCCAGTTGGACGAGCGCTCCATCGTGCTGCTCTCGCCCCTGGGTTATTCCCCCACCGGGGAGATCTTCAACCTCGCCTGCGAGGACGTGGCGACCCGCGCCGCCATCGACCTGGGCGCGGACAAGCTGGTGCTGTTCGGCGCCGAACGCGGACTGATCGACGAACACGGCCGGCTGGTGCGCGAGCTGCGCCCGCAGCAGGTGCCGCAGCACCTGGCGCGGCTGGGCAACGGTTACCAGGCCGAGTTGCTGGATGCGGCGGCCCAGGCCTGCCGCAGCGGGGTAAAGCGCAGCCACCTGGTGAGCTATGCCGAGGACGGTTCGCTGCTCACCGAGCTGTTCACCCGTGACGGTGGCGGCACCCTGGTTGACCAGGAGCAGTTCGAGTCCCTGCGCGAAGCCACCATCGATGACGTGGGCGGGCTGATCGAGCTGATCACGCCGCTGGAGGAGCAGGGCATTCTGGTGCGCCGTTCGCGGGATGTGCTGGAGCGGGAGATCGGCCAGTTCAGCATCGTCGAGCGCGACGGGCACATCATCGCCTGCGCGGCGCTCTACCCGATCGCCGAGTCCGAGGCGGGGGAGCTGGCGTGCCTGGCGGTGAACCCGGAGTACCGCCATGGCGGTCGCGGGGACGAGCTGCTGGAGCGCATCGAGGAGCGGGCGCGGGCCCTGGGCCTGAAAACCCTGTTCGTCCTCACCACCCGTACCGCCCACTGGTTCCGCGAGCGCGGCTTCCAGTCCAGCGGTGTGGAGCGTCTGCCGGCGGCGCGGGCCTCGCTGTACAACTTCCAGCGCAACTCCAAGATCTTCGAGAAGGCGCTGTAACGACGCGGGCGGCGCACCCAGGGTGCGCCGCCCGGTGGGGCCGGATCAGAAGCGGTCGCGGATCACGGCTTCATCCAAGGCCAGCTTGCCGATGCGCGGTTTGGGCTCCAGGGCCTGTTTGCCGACGGCGACCATCAGGCCGATGACGTGGTTGTCCGGCAGGTTGATCAGCTTGGCCACGGCGTCGAAGTCGAAACCGTCCATGGGGCAGCTGTCCAGGCCACGGCCGCGTGCGGCCAGCATCAGGGTCTGGGCCACCAGACCGCAGCTGCGCATGGTCTCGTCACGCTGTACCTGGGGTTTGTCACGGTAGTAGTTATCGATGGCGCCTGCCATGAACTCCTGCACCGGTTGCGGCGCGTCGGCCCAGACGCGGGCGGCGTCCTGTTCCCAGGCGTCGAGGCGGGCGCAGACCACCACCAGCATCGAGGCCTCGGTCACCTGGGCCTGGTTCCACGCCACGTCGCGGATCTGCTGGCGCAGGACCGGGTCGCTGACTTCCACCAGGCGCACATGCTGCAGGTTGAAGGCGGTGGGGGCGAGCAGGGCCAGCTTCAGCAGCTCGTCCTTCTCTTCGCGGCTCAGGCTGTGCTGGGTGTCGTAACCCTTGACGGCGCGGCGGGTGCGGATGGCTTCGTCGATGTGCATGGTCGGCTCCTGGTTAAGCGCAACGGTGGAAAGGGTGCGCCATCCTAAGCAGGCCGGCGGGAGCCGACCAGTGAGGAATGGCGATAAAACGCATCGAATTCATTGCGCCAGGGCATCGGCCAGGTGCTGGCGTACCTCGGCGTAGGGGTAGGCCTCCAGGGTGCCGAAGGCCGGCAGGTTGCGGGCCTTTAGGCGGGTGAGCACCGGGGTGGCGATGCCGCAGAGCAGGCGCGTGAGGCAATCGACGCTGGGCGCGCGGCCCTTGGCCTCGCGGTAACGCTCGATGAAGGCCTGGCAGCGGCCGAACAGGTCCTGCCCGGCCAGGGGGCTCAGCGGGGCCGGCGGCGGCAGCACGGCCACCTGGCCGGCGCACACCGAGCAGTGGCCGCAGGCGGCAGGGGCGGCCTGGTCGCCGAAGTAGCGGGCCAGCCGGGCGCTGAGGCAGGTGTCGCTGGCAAACAGCGCGAGCATGGCCTGTATGCGGGCGATCTCGCTGTCTTCCTGCTGGCGGAAGTAGCGGTAGAGCTCATCGGCCAGGGCCTCGGCGTCGAAGTCGGGCTGGCGCAGGGCGTAGACCTCGGTCATCTGCTTGCTCTCCAGCTCGATCCAGCCGCGCTCCTGGAAGAAGTCCAGGGCCTTCACGGCCCGCGCGCGCTCGGCGGCGTGGTCGCGGTAGAGCCGGTCGAAGTCCACGGTGCACCAGGTACGCGCGCGGGTGGAGCTGTCCACCAGGGCCTGGACGAACTGCCGGCGCTCGCCCTCGAAGCGCGCCAGAAGCGCCTCGGGCTCGATCAGGTACTTGAAGCGGTATTCGGCGAAGTAGGCGAACAGCGGGGCGATCAGGCCGCGCAGCTCCAGTTGCACCAGCAGGGTCTTCAGCGGCAGCGGGCGGATGTTGCTCTGCTCGGAGAGGGCGCCGGCCATCAGCTCCCAGCGCCCGTCGGGGCCGGTGGCGCTGCGCAGTTCCTGCAGCACCTCGGCGATGCCGTCGCGCTCGGGGGTGTCGCCGTAGACGAAGTTCTCCAGCACGTTGAGGCCGTCGCGGTTGGCCAGCACCAGGCATTCCGAGGGGTGGCCGTCGCGGCCGGCACGGCCGATCTCCTGGCTGTAGTTTTCCACCGACTTGGGCAGGTCGTAGTGCACCACCAGGCGGATGTCGGCCTTGTCGATGCCCATGCCGAAGGCGATGGTGGCGACCATCAGGTTCACCTCGCCGCTCATGAAGCGCCGCTGCAGGCCCTCGCGCACGCTGTGCTCGAGGCCGGCGTGGTAGGCGCAGGCGTCGATGCCCTGGCGGGTGAGGTGGGTGGCCAGCTCCTCGGCGGTCTTCTGCTGGGTGACGTAGACGATGCCGGGCTTGCCGGGCCGGGCCCGCAGCCAGTCCGCCAGGTAGCGGCGGCGCTGCTCGCCGGCCACGGGCTCAACCTGCAGGTGCAGGTTGGGCCGGTAGAAGCCGGTGGTGACCACGTCGGCGGAGTCGATGGCGAACTTGCGCTGCATGTCGGCGATCACCGCCGGGGTGGCCGTGGCGGTGAGCAGCAGCACCTGGGGGATGCCGAACTCGCGCTGGTAGTCCGGCAGCTTGAGGTAGTCGGGGCGGAAGTTGTGGCCCCACTCGGAGATGCAGTGGGCCTCGTCCACCACCAGCAGGGAGATTGGCACCTGCTGGATGAAGTGACGGAAGCGTTCGTTCTTCAGCCGCTCCACCGAGATCATCAGGATCTTCAGCTCGCCGCTGCGGGCGCGGGCCATGACGTCGGCAGCCTCTTCGCGGCTCTGGGCCGAGTCGATGCTGGCGGCGGCGATGCCGTGGGCGTGGAGGAAGGCCAACTGGTCCTGCATCAGCGCCAGCAGCGGTGACACCACCAGGGTCAGGTGCGGCAGATGCAGTGCGGGCAACTGGTAGCACAGCGATTTGCCGGAGCCGGTGGGGAAGATCGCCGCGGCCGAGCGGCCGGCCAGCACGGCGCTGACGGCGGCTTCCTGGCCGGGGCGGAAACGGTCGTAGCCGAAGACGCGGGCGAGGGTGGCGAGGGGCATGGCGTCACTCCGTTGTGAGGGCTGGGGATGATGGACTATCTGTGGGGGGGTGTTGGGCCGAGGGGCAACCCGCTGGTACCCGCCCTGTGGCCACGGCCAGGCTGGTTATCGCGTTTTGCGGATGTCTTCTGTTTCGCCCCGCCGGGCGAGTCTCTTTTCTCAATCGCCCAGAAAAGTAACCAAAAGGGCTCGCCCCTGCATCCGGGTCCCGCTTCGCGGGACTTCCCTCGCTCCGTCGCCGCTACGGGGGCCAGCGCGATGGGCCATCCCTGGCCTGGCGCGCCTCTCGCGGCATCCATGCCGCTCGTCCCCCTGCGCAACGACTGCGCTCGGCCTCCTGAAGGGGCAGGTTCCCCGCCCCACCATCCTGGTCAGGTTTGGCTCCGGAGCGCGCTTCTATGCTGTGTAGATCGGGCAAGTCTATAGGGACACGAAAAATGAAAAAGCCGCCCGTAGGCGGCTTCTTCGTACAACGGGTCCCTTACAGCTTGGGACCGGCGTTGCGGATGGCGTCGGAGACGTCGAACTTCTTGAAGTTCTCGACGAATTTCTCGGCCAGGGCCTTGGCGGCCGCGTCGTAGGCGGCCTTGTCAGCCCAGGTGTTGCGCGGGTTGAGCAGCTCGGTCTCGACGCCCGGAACGGCTTTCGGCACGTCCAGGTTGATGATGTCCAGGTGCTCGGTTTCGGCACCGATCAGTGCGCCGCTCTGGATGGCTGCGATCACGCCACGGGTGGTGGGGATGCTGAAGCGCTTGCCGACGCCGTAGCCACCGCCGGTCCAGCCGGTGTTGACCAGGTACACCTTGGAGCCGAAGCCCTGGATGCGCTTGATCAGCAGTTCGGCGTACTCACCGGCCGGGCGCGGGAAGAAGGGGGCGCCGAAGCAGGTGGAGAAGGTGGACTTGATGCCGCCGCCGGAGCCCATTTCGGTGGAGCCGACCAGGGCGGTGTAGCCGGACAGGAAGTGGTAGGCCGCCTGTTCGTTGTTGAGGATGGAGACGGGCGGCAGTACGCCGGTCAGGTCGCAGGTCAGGAAGATGACCGCGTTCGGCTCGCCGGCACGGTTGGCTTCGACGCGCTTTTCCACCAGGTGCAGCGGGTAGGCGGCACGGGTGTTCTGGGTCAGGCTGTCGTCGCTGTAGTCGGGCAGGCGGGTTTCCGGGTTGAGCACGACGTTTTCCAGCACGGCACCGAACTGGATGGCTTTCCAGATCACCGGCTCGTTCTTCTCGGACAGGTCGATGCATTTGGCGTAGCAGCCGCCTTCGACGTTGAACACGGTGCCCACGCCCCAGCCGTGCTCGTCGTCACCGATCAGGTAACGGCTCGGGTCGGCGGAGAGGGTGGTCTTGCCGGTGCCGGACAGGCCGAAGAACAGGGTGGTGTCGCCGTCTTCGCCGACGTTGGCGGCGCAGTGCATCGGCAGCACGTCTTTTTCCGGCAGCAGGAAGTTCTGCACGGAGAACATGGCCTTCTTCATCTCGCCGGCGTAGCGCATGCCGGCGATCAGGACTTTCTTGGCGGCGAAGTTGAGGATCACGCAACCGTCGGAGTTGGTGCCGTCACGCTCGGGCTCGCAGACGAAGTTCGGGGCGTTGATGATCTGCCATTCCTGGCGGCCCTGCGGGTTGTACTGCTCGGGGTTGATGAACAGGCAGCGGCCGAACAGGTTGTGCCAGGCGGTCTCGGTGGTCATCTTGACGGCCAGGTAGTGCTCGGGGTCGGCACCGACGTGTACGTGGGAGACGAAGCGCTCGCGTTCGGTCACATAGGCTTCGACACGGGCCCACAGTGCATCGAACTTGTCCGCCGGGAAGGGACGGTTGATGGCGCCCCAGGCGATCTTGGCGTCGGTGCTCGGCTCCTGGACGATGAAGCGGTCAGCCGGAGAACGGCCGGTGCGATGGCCGGTCTGCACGACCAGCGAACCGTTGGCGGCCAGTTCACCTTCGCCACGGCGGATGGCTTCTTCCACCAGTTGCGCGGCGCTGATGTCGGTGTACACGGCTTTATTGGCTTGCGTCATGTGGTTCCCCGTCGGCCAGAGGCCGAGTCCTCCAATGCGAAATGTAGTGAGCCTTGCGACCCGCTACAGCGAAAAAAGTGCGCCGGATTATGCCAGAGGAAACCGGGCGATTGCGAGATGACTGGACGTAAGGCACGCCCCGCCTGGGGTCCAGGCGAAATCGGGGGGCGCTGGAAGGGTTCTCCGTGACCACTGGTCGGGGGCCGAAAGGCCGCTACAAGACTTGAATCGCATCCGCCGGTCACGTTCCGGACCGCAGCCGCTGAAGCGACGATGCAGCGGGGGCCCCGGCGACATATCCACAGGGGCGTCCTCGCTACAAATGGGTAGCAGCCTTACGAATTCCGCCGAGGGGTGCTCAGTGGCGGGTTTGCGACGGCGCGTGGCTGCCGCCACCGGCGAAGAGCTGGGCTACGTCGGCGGCGTCGAAGCGGTAGCGCTGGTTGCAGAACTGGCAGTCGATCACCACGGCGCCGCCCTGTTCCTCCACCAGTGCCTCGGCGTCGGCCTGGCCGAGGCTGACCAGGGCGTTGGCCGAGCGCTCCCGCGAGCAACTGCAGTGGAAGCGCAGCGGGCGGGGGTCGAACAGGCGCACGGTCTCTTCGTGGAACAGGCGGTGCAGCACGGTTTCGTTGTCCAGCCCCAGCAGCTCCTCGGCGGTGAGGGTGTCGGCCAGCGTGGTCAGGTGCTGCCAACTGGCGGCTCGGGCTTCCGGGTCCTTCTGGCGGTCGGCGGGCAGGGCCTGCAGCAGCAGGCCACGGGCGTTGCGACCGTCTGCGTTGAGCCAGAAGCGAGTCGGCAACTGTTCGGAGTTGGCGAAGTAGGTGGACAGGCACTCGGCCAGGTTGGCGCCTTCGAGGGTGACGATGCCCTGGTAGCGCTGGCCCTGGCGCGGGTCCACGGTGAGGGTCAGCACGCCCTCTGGCATCAGTTGCTGGAGGTCGGCGCCGGGGCTGATCTGCTCGGCGTGGTAGCGGGCGATGCCGCGGATCTCGCGCTCGCTGGAACATTCCACCATCAGCAGTGGCACGGCGCCGCTGGAGCGTGCCTGCAGCACCAGCAGGCCGTCGAACTTCAGGGTACCCACCAGCAGGGCGGCAGCGGCGAGGATCTCGCCCAGCAACTGGGCCACCGGTTCCGGGTAGGGGTGCTTGGCCAGGACGTGGGTGTAGCTCTCGCCGAGGGACACCATTTCACCGCGCACGTCGGTGTCGTCGAAGAGGAAGCGCTGGGTATTGTCGGAAATCGGCATGGGGGGCAACCACAAGAAGGTGACAGATCGGTGACGTCGCACTATAAAGCGCGCCATTCCGCTGCCCGCGATAGATGAGGATGGGAATTTTATGGAGAAACCAATGCGTGTCCAAGCCTCCTGGCGATGGCCGGCCCTGGTCGGGCTGCACCTGCTGGCGGCCCTGGTACTGGCCAGTTGGCTGTGGCCGGCCACCCGTGAGCTCTGGGACCTGGCCGATGCTGCTGTCTACCGGGCGCTGAACGGCTCCCTCGAGGGTCGCCCGGTGTGGATGGCTTTCTGGGCCTTCGCCAGCACCCGCCTGTTCGACATCCTCGCCGGCGGCCTGATGCTGGCGCTGCTGATCCGCCAGGACTGGACCTTCCGTCGCCATGAGCTGCGCCCGGCGCTGTTCACCTTCCTTGCCCTGCTGGCGATGTTGCTGGTGGTGCGCTCGCTGTTCACCAAGATCGGCGTGCACTTCGGCTGGCAGCACGCGAGCCCCTCGGTGGTGCTGGGCGGTATCCAACTGAGCGACCAGTTCCCGCTGCTGGAAAGCGTGTTCGAGGTGAAGGACCGCTCCAGCCGCAGCTTCCCGGGGGACCACGCCTCGGTGCTGATGCTCTGGGGCCTGTTCATGGCGATCTTCGCCCGTGGCTGGGCGCGTGTGACCGTGCTGGCCATCGCCACGGCGCTGATGCTGCCGCGCCTGGTGGCCGGCGCCCACTGGCTGACGGACGATGTGGTCGGTGGCCTGGTGATCACCCTGGTGGTCATCGCCTGGGGCTTCTGCACCCCGGCCGGCAGCCACCTGGCGCACCTGCTGCAGTGGCTGGCCAGCCCGGCGCTGCGCCTGGGCGGCTACATCCCGCTGGTGAACCGCCTGGCGCTGCTGGACACCAAGCGCCTGCGCTGACCTATTCGGCGGCGCCGCGCAGGGAATGGATCTGCCGGCGCTGCTTCTTGGTGGGCCGTCCGTCGGTCTGCACCCCCAGGGCCCCGGCCTTGCGCAGGGCCGCTGCCTCTTCCCGGCGGGCAATGCTGTCGGCCGTTTCCTCGTACAGCGCCTGGGCCTCCGGCGCGCCCCGGCGCACCACCGACAGGGCGCGGACCACCACGGTGCGTTCGTCGAAGCCGGTGCGGATCACGTACTCGTCGCCGATACGTGGCTCCTTGCCCGGCTTGCAGCGCTCGCCCCGGTGATGGACCTTGCCGCCCTCGATGGCCTCCTTGGCCAGGGCGCGGGTCTTGTAGAAGCGCGCGGCCCAGAGCCACTTGTCCAGGCGCACCTTGTCGTCGTCTTTCTCGCGCATCGTTGCTTTCCCTCCGGGGCGCCCTGCGGGCGCCCGCACATCGTCGGCCGGTGGCGGATGCAGTTGTCACGCGGCCCATCTAGAATGCCGGCAACTCTACCGGAATCCCCACCGTGAAGACCTTCGATCACCTCTCCGTGGTCGGCCTGCGTGAATGGATCGCCCTGCCGGAACTCGGCATGGTCGGTCTGCGAGCGAAGGTCGACACCGGGGCGAGTACCTCCAGCCTGCACGCCAGCGACATCGTGCCCTTCGAGCGCGATGGCGAGCGCTGGGTGCGCTTCACCGCGCACCTGGGCACCCTGGTGCAGCGGCGCCACCGCTGCGAGGCGCGACTGGTCTCGGTGCGCACGATCAAGAGTTCCAACGGCCAGGCCCAGAGCCGCTATGTCATCAGCACCACTGTGGTGCTGGGTGATCGCGCCTGGCCCATCGAATTCACCCTGGCCTGCCGCAAGACCATGCGCTACCGCGTGCTCATCGGCTCCAAGGCCCTGGTGGACGGGCAACTGGTGGTCAACCCCGCCCTCAGCTACGTACAGGACAAGCCGACCCTGCCGGCGTTCGACTCCCTCCCAGGTGCCCAATGAAGATTGCCGTGCTGTCGCGCAACCCGCGTCTGTATTCGACCCGTCGTCTGGTGGAGGCCGGCCAGCAGCGCGGTCACGAGATGGTGGTGATCGACACCCTGCGGGCCTACATGAACATCGCCAGCCACAAGCCGCAGATCCACTACCGTGGCCGCGCGCTGGACGGCTTCGACGCGGTGATCCCGCGCATCGGTGCCTCGGTCACCTTCTACGGCTGCGCGGTGCTGCGGCAGTTCGAGATGATGGGCGTGTGCCCGCTCAACGAGTCCGTGGCCATCACCCGCTCCCGCGACAAACTGCGCTCCCTGCAACTGCTCGCGCGCAAGGGCATCGGCCTGCCGGTGACCGGCTTCGCCCACTCGCCGGACGACATCCCCGATCTGATCCGCATGGTCAACGGCGCTCCGCTGGTCATCAAGGTGCTGGAAGGCACCCAGGGCATCGGCGTGGTGCTATGCGAGACGGAGAAGGCCGCCGAGTCGGTGATCGAGGCCTTCATGGGGCTGAAGCAGAACATCATGGTGCAGGAGTACATCCGCGAAGCCGGCGGTGCCGACATCCGCTGCTTCGTGGTGGGGGACAAGGTGATCGCCGCCATGAAGCGCCAGGCCAAGCCCGGCGAATTCCGCTCCAACCTGCACCGGGGCGGCACCGCCAGCCTGATCAAGATCACCCCGGAGGAGCGCATGACGGCGATCCGCGCCGCCAAGGTCATGGGCCTGTCGGTGGCCGGGGTGGACATCCTGCGTTCCAACCACGGCCCGCTGGTGATGGAGGTGAACTCCTCGCCGGGTCTGGAAGGTATCGAGACCACCACCGGCAAGGACGTCGCCGGCATCATCATCCAGCACCTGGAGAAAAACGCCGGCCCCAACCTCACCCGCACCAAGGGCAAGGGCTGAGGCCCGTCTCCCTGCTCCTCAGACCGAATCGGCCAGGGCGCGCTCGCGGTGCTGCACCCAGGCCAGGAAGGCCGGCCCGTCCAGCGGCGGGCTGATGTGGAAGCCCTGGCCCAGGGCGCAGCCCAACTGGCGCAGGGACTGGTACTGGCCGTCCGCCTCGATGCCTTCGGCCACGCATTCCAGCCCCAGGTTGCGGCCGATGGCGAGGATGGTCTCCACCAGGGCAGCGTCGCTGCCCTCGCGCTCCAGCCCCTCGACGAAGCTGCGGTCGATCTTCAGCCGGTCCAGCGGCAGGCGCTTGAGGTAGATCAGCGAGGAGTAACCGGTGCCGAAATCGTCGATGGCAAAGCGCACCCCCAGCCGTTTCAGCTCCAGCATGGCGGCGATGCAGCGCTCCACGTCCTCCATCAGGCTGCCTTCGGTGATCTCCAGCTCCAGCGCATGGGCCGGCACGCCGTGGCGCTGCAGGCAGGCGCTGACCCGGGCGACGAAGTCCGGCTGGCGCAGGTCGCGGGGGCTGATGTTGATCGCCAGCACCAGGGCGGGCCGGTGTGGCAGCCACTGGGCGAGGTGGGCGCAGGCCTGGTCCAGCACCCAGTTGCCCAGTTCGAGGATCAGCCCGGTTTCCTCCGCCAGGGGGATGAACTGCGACGGTGACACCACGCCCCGGCTGGGCGTGCACCAGCGCAGCAGCGCCTCGGCGCCCACCACCTGGCCGCCGGCCAGCTCCAGTTGCGGCTGGAACTGGAGGAACAACTGGTCCCGCGCCAGGGCCTGGCGCAGCTCGCTCTGCAACTGCAGGCGCTGGTCGATGGCGGCCTGCATGGCCGGGGCAAAGAAGTGCAGCGCGTTGCGCCCGCCCTGCTTGGCCCGGTACATGGCGGTGTCGGCCTGCTTGAGCACGTCGGCGGCGCCCTGGCGCTCGAAGGGGTGCAGGGCGATGCCGATGCTGGCGCTGACCGCCAGCTCGTGCTCGCCGATGCGGTAGCTGCCGCGCAGGCTCTGCAGCAGTTTGGCGCCCACTTCGGCGGCGTGCTCGGCGGCGCCGTCGGCATCCGGCGCCAGGGCCTCCAGCAACACCACGAACTCGTCGCCGCCCAGCCGCGCCAGGGTGTCCTCGGCGCGCAGGCAGCCGGCCAGGCGCGCGGTCACCTCGCGCAGCAGGGCATCGCCCACCGGGTGGCCGAGGCTGTCGTTGACGGTCTTGAAGTGGTCCAGGTCGATGAACAGCAGTGCGCCGAAGCGCCCGTCGCGGCCCTCGCGGGCCATGGCGTGCTGCAGGCGGTCCAGCAGCAGGCGGCGGTTGGGCAGGCCGGTGAGTTCGTCGCTGTAGGCCAGGCGCTCGATCTCGCGCTGGTAGCGCTGACGTTCGGAGATGTCGGTGATGCTCAGGCGGATCAGTTGCCGATCGCGTCCCGGCAGGCGCACCAGGCGCACCTCGCAGGGGCGTATGCGCCCGGCGAAGTCACGCATCAGCCATTCGAACAGTGGCGTCTCGCCGGCCAGGGCGGCGCGGGCGTGGGTGCGGCCGACTTCCTGGGAGCTGCGCCCGTCGGCCTGGTGGGGCGGGCTGAAGCTGTCGGGCATGCGGCCGAGCAATTGCTCGCGGGGCAGGCCGTAGAGCCGTGCGGCGTTCTCGTTGGCGTCGGTGATGCCGTGTTCCGGGTCGAACACCAGGATCGCCTCGGGGGCGTGCTCCACCAGCACGCGGTAGCGGTCCTCCGCCTCGCGCCGGGCGCTGACGTCTTCCACCAGGATCAGCAGGGCATACAGCTTGCCCTCGGCGTCACGCACGCCGCGAACGTTGACCCGGGTGTCCACCACACTGCCGCCTGGCCGCAGGAAGCGCTTGTCCAGCTCGTAGCCGTCCCGCAGGCCCTGGCGCAGTTCCACCAGCAGTTCGTCTTCCTGGGGGCGGTCATCCGGGTGGGTGATGCTCATCCAGTCTCGCCCCTGCAATTGCTCGCGGGAGCGCCCGAGGATGCTGCACAGCTTGAAGTTCACTTCCTGCCAGCCCTGTTCCGGCGAGCACAGGGCCATGCCCATCAGCGGGGCCTCGAAGAACAGGTGCAGGTGCTCGTCGCGCTCGCGCTGGCGGCGTTCGGTGCGCTTCTGCTCGGTGAGGTCCTGCACTGCGCCGTAGATGCGCATCACCTGGTCGCCGTCGCATTCGGCCAGGCCCTTGAAGCGCAGGGTGCGCGGGATGCCCTTGGCACTGGTGATGTGCAGCTCCATGTCGAAGGGGGTACCGGTTTCCAGCACCCGCTGCAGGGTGGCTTCGGCCTGTTGGCGGCTGGCGGCGTCGAAGAAGTCCAGCACCTGTTCGAAACTGGGCGCACCGTCGGCGGGGTCGAGGTCGAAGATGCGGAAGGTGCCTTCGCTCCAGAACAGCGTGCGTGCCGGCAGTTGCAGCACCCAGCCGCCCAGGTCGGCGATGGCCTCGGTCTGGCTCAGCAGGTGGGTCTGGCGCAGCAGCTCCTCGCGGCGCATGGCCAGCTCCTCGGCCAGCAGCTCGCGGGTGCTGACGTCGTGCTGCAGGGCGACGAAGTGGCTGATGCCCTCGCCGTCGCGCATCGGCGCCAGGGTCACCTCGTTCCAGAACAGGCTGCCGTCCTTGCGGTAGTTGCGCAGGATCACCTGGGTCGGTTCGCCCTGCTCAATGGCAGTGCGCAGGCGTTGCAGGGCGGACTGGTTGCGGTCGTGCCCGACGAGGAAGCGGCAGTTGCGGCCGATTGCATCCTCGCGGCGGTAGCCGGTGATGCGCTCGAAGGCGCTGTTGCAGTAGATCAGCGGGAAGTCGGGGTCGCGGGCGTCGGCGATGGTGACGCCCAGCGGCGTCGCCTCCATGGCCAGGCTGGCCATGGCCAGCTCGCGTTGCATCTCGGCGCGTCGCCGCAGGTTAAGGCGCAGGTCGCTGAGGCTGCGGCCCACCAGCAGGGCGGAGACCATCAACAGCAGCACGCTGAACTGCAGCTCGTTGCGCCGCGTCTCCAGCCACTGGCTGGCGTCGCCGAGCTCGCGCAGGGCCGGCAGCGCCAGCACGCTGATGGTGGTGACCACGGCACCCCAGAGTGCGCCGCTGAAACCCCAGCCCAGGGCCAGGCTGAGGATCGCCAGGCCGATCACCGGCAGGGTCATGGGCAGTGGCATCACCGCCATCAGCAACGGCAGCGCCACTGCCGGCAGCAGCAGGACGGGCCACGGCGGCAGGCGGCGGATGGCCTCCGGCAGCGGCTCGTAGACGCCGAGCGCCCAGCCGTTGCGACGCAGCCAGGGGGTGCCGTAGACCAGCAGCGGCAGACTCAGCACCAGGGTGGTGAGGCTGTCGCCCAGCCACATCTCCAGGCTGGCCAGCAGCCAGGCTTCGTGGGTGATGACGCCGGTGGCCAGCAGGTTGCCCTGAACGCCGAGGCTGACCAGGGTCACCGGCACCAGCACGCCCAGCAGCATGAAGCGCAGCAGGCTGGCGAAGTCCGGCAGGCCGGCCTCGGCCTGGTGGCGGCGCAACAACAGCCAGGCGGCGCCGATGGAGAGGGTCTCAGGCAGGGCGTAGAGCGGCGCCAGGCGCCAGTCCAGCCCCCACAGCGGGATGCTCGCCAGGGCGTTGAGGTAGACGCTGGCCAGCACCCGGGGGCCCCACCAGAGGGTGAGCACCAGGCCGAGGGCGAATGGCAGGTACCAGAGCGCGACACCGCCGGAAACCTGGGTGCCCAGCGACATCCAGGTGGCCAGGTGCAGCAGGGGCAAGGGCACCCACCAGGTCCATCGGGGCGCAAGGGCGTGGGCGTCGGGCATGGGGGCCTCTTGTCGACGCAGGGCTGGGCAGGGTTCAGGGCGCCTAGAGTACGTGGATCAGGGCAAAGTGACACTATCGAAATGAGCGCCGTTGCGGCGCGTCGACAGAAGGCAGGCAAGCCCCGGGCCGGCCAGGCGACCCGGGGCTTGCAGCAGCGATGGGGTCAGGCTGCGTCGCGGGGCAGCAGCAGGCCCAGGGGCAGGCAGACGCGGGCTTCCAGGCCGCCGCCGGAGCGGTTGCGCAGCTCGACGCTGCCGCCGTGCTGGGCCGCGATACGCTTGACGATGGCCAGGCCCAGGCCGGTGCCCTTGCCCCCCCGGGCGCGGTCGCCACGGATGAAGGGGTTGAAGATGTCGCCCAGCTCGGCCGGGTCGATGCCCTGGCCGCGGTCCAGCACGCTCAGCACCACGTAGGGGGCGCTGTGGTCACCGGCCACATAGGCCGCCACTTCCACGCCGTCGTTGGCATAGCGCAGGGCGTTCTCGATGAGGTTGGTGAGCAGGCGCTTCATCGACACCCGGCGCAGCGGCACCAGCGGCACCGGCTCCAGGCAGAGGCGTACCTGTTCCTCCTGCTGGTTGTAGGGCGCCACCACTTCACGCACCAGCTCGCCCAGGTCCATTTCCTCCACGCGCTCATCGCGGCCGTCGCGGATGAAGGCGAGGAACTGATCGAGGATGGCGTCCATGTCCTCGATGTCGCGGACCATGTCCTCGGTCAGTTCCGAATCGGCGCTCATCAGCTCCAGGGACAGCCGCAGGCGGGTCAGCGGCGTGCGCAGGTCGTGGGAGACGCCGGCCAGCATCAGCTCGCGCTCGCGGGCGGCCTGCTCGACGTCTTCGGCCATCTGGTTGAAGGCGCGGTACACCTCGGTCATCTCGCTGGGCGTGTCGCTCACCGGCAGGCGCACGCTGCGGCCCTGGCCGAGGTGGCGGGCGGCGAACACCAGGCGCTTGAGCGGGGCATTGAGCTGGCGCACGAAGATCCAGGCGGCGGCGGTGGACAGCAGGCCGATGCCGAGGAACCAGCCGAGCACGCTCCAGATGCGCTGACCGCGCAGCGGGTGCGGGTAGAGCGGGATGCGCACCCAGTCCGGGCCGAGGCTGGGGGCGTGAACCCAGAGCGCCGGCGGGCTTTTGGCACGCAGGCGCACTTCGGTCTGCGGGCCCAGTTCGGTCTGCATCTGCCGCTCGAAGATTTCACTGTAGGGCCAATGCTGCTCGGTAGGCGGGACCTCGTCCTGGACCACCCGGGCCAGGCCGGCGGCGCGCGCCAGTTGTTCGCGCTCGCCCTCGCTGGCGGCCCAGTAGGCACGCAGGGTCAGCGCCGCGCCGTGGCTGTACTGGCGGTCCACCAGCACGTCCTCGTTCATCATCAGGTACACCAGGGTCAGCGCCTTGGAGAACAGCACGACGATGAGCACCAGCCAGAGGGTGCGGGAGAAGAAGCTCTGCGGGAACCAGTAGGGCGTTTTCATGGGGGGGCGGTTGCCGGGAGCAGGGGTGCCGCGCGGGGCGCGCGCGGCGGAAAGGGTCACTTGTTGCCGTCCGGCACGAAGACGTAGCCGACGCCCCAGACGGTCTGGATGTAGCGCGGCTTGGACGGGTCTGGCTCGATCAGTCGGCGCAGGCGCGAGATCTGCACGTCGATGGAGCGCTCCAGGGCGTCCCATTCACGGCCACGGGCCAGGTTCATCAGCTTGTCGCGGGTCAGCGGTTCGCGGGCGTGCTGGACCAGGGCCTTGAGCACGGCGAACTCACCAGTGGTGAGCATGTGCACGTCATCGCCGCGCTTGAGCTCGCGGGTGGCCAGGGACAGCTCGTATTCGCCGAAGCTGACCACTTCGTCCTCGCTGGACGGCGCGCCCGGCACCTGGGGCGCCTGGCGGCGCAGCACGGCCTTGACCCGGGCCAGCAGCTCGCGCGGGTTGAAGGGCTTGGCCAGGTAGTCGTCGGCGCCCAGCTCCAGGCCCTGGATGCGGCTGGATTCGTCGCCCTTGGCGGTGAGCATGATGATCGGCACCTGGTTGTTCGAGGCGCGCAGGCGGCGGCAGGCGGAGAGGCCGTCCTCGCCGGGCAGCATCAGGTCCAGCACCAGCAGGTGGAAGAGCTCGCGGGCCAGCAGGCGGTCCATCTGCTCGACGTTTTCCACCGCGCGCACGCGGTAGCCCTGTTCCTCGAAGAAGCGTTCGAGCAGACGGCGCAGGCGCGCGTCGTCGTCGACGATCAGGATCTTTTCACCCTCGGCGTTGGGGATGCTGCTCATGGTCACTCCAGATTCTTCGGCGCGGTATTATCGCTCAGGCCACCGGTGCGGCGGCCCGTCCATTGTTAGCAGATTTTTCCCCCAACGGTTCCCTGGCCGGCGCGGGCCGGTGTTTATAATGCGCCGCTCTTTTGCCCGGCCGGGCCTTGCCGGCCGGTTCTTCCGTTGCTTACAGGTGTGTTTTCTCTCAATGGACAGCATCAACAACCGTATCGCTGAAGAGCTGGGTGTACGCCCGCAGCAAGTCGCCGCCGCCGTTGCCCTGCTCGACGAGGGCTCCACCGTGCCCTTCATCGCCCGTTACCGGAAGGAAGTCACCGGCAGCCTGGACGACACCCAGCTGCGCACCCTGGAAGAGCGCCTGCGCTACCTGCGCGAGATGGAGGACCGCCGTGGCGCGATCCTCGCCAGCATCGAGGAGCAGGGCAAGCTGACCCCGGAGCTGGCCCGCGAGATCAAGCTGGCCGACACCAAGACCCGCCTCGAAGACCTCTACCTCCCCTACAAGCAGAAGCGCCGCACCAAGGGCCAGATCGCCCTGGAAGCCGGCCTGGGCGAGCTGGCCGATGCGCTGTTCGCCGACCCGAGCCTGGCCCCGGAGGCCGAGGCCGCGCGCTTCATCGATGCCGAGAAAGGCTTCGCCGACACCAAGGCCGTGCTGGAAGGCGCCAAGTACATCCTCATGGAGCGCTTCGCCGAGGACGCCACCCTGCTGGCCAGCCTGCGCAGCTACCTCAAGGACAACGCCACCCTGTCCGCCCGCCTGGTGGCCGGCAAGGAGCAGGAAGGCGCCAAGTTCAGCGACTACTTCGAGCACGACGAAGCCCTCAAGGGCGTGCCGTCCCACCGTGCCCTGGCGATCTTCCGCGGGCGCAACGAGGGCGTGCTGAGCATCGCCCTGAAGGTGGGCGAGGAGCTGCCAGGCACCCTGCACCCCTGCGAGGTGATGATCGGCGAGCGCTTCGGCGTGAAGGACCAGGGTCGCGCCGCCGACAAGTGGCTGGGCGAGGTGGTGCGCTGGACCTGGAAGGTCAAGCTCTACACCCACCTGGAGACCGACCTGCTGGGCGAGCTGCGCGAAGCCGCCGAGACCGAGGCGATCAACGTCTTCGCCCGCAACCTTCACGACCTGCTGCTGGCTGCCCCGGCCGGCCCGCGCTGCACCCTGGGCCTGGACCCGGGCCTGCGCACCGGCTGCAAGGTGGCCGTGGTGGATGCCACCGGCAAGCTGCTGGACACCGCCACCGTCTACCCCCACGTGCCCCACAACAAGTGGGACGAGACCCTGGCCACCCTCGGCAAGCTCTGCGCCAAGCACGGCGTCGAGCTGATCGCCATCGGCAACGGCACCGCCAGCCGCGAGACCGACAAGCTGGCCGGTGAGCTGGTGCGCAAGCTGCCGGGCCTGAAGCTCACCAAGATCATGGTCAGCGAGGCCGGCGCCTCGGTGTACTCCGCCTCGGAGCTGGCGGCCAAGGAATTCCCCGAGCTGGACGTGTCCCTGCGTGGCGCCGTCTCCATCGCCCGCCGCCTGCAGGACCCGCTGGCCGAACTGGTGAAGATCGACCCGAAATCCATCGGCGTCGGCCAGTACCAGCACGACGTCTCCCAGTTGCAGTTGGCGCGCAGCCTGGATGCCGTGGTCGAGGACTGCGTGAACGCCGTCGGCGTGGACGTGAACACCGCCTCCGCCGCCCTGCTGGCGCGCATCTCCGGCCTCAACAGCACCCTGGCGCAGAACATCGTCACCTACCGTGACGCCAACGGCGCGTTCAAGACCCGCGACGAGCTGAAGAAGGTCAGCCGCCTCGGCGAGAAGACCTTCGAGCAGGCCGCCGGCTTCCTCCGCGTGATGAACGGCGACAACCCGCTGGACGCCTCGGCGGTGCACCCGGAGACCTACCCGCTGGTGCAGCGCATCGCCGCCGACACCGGCCGCGACATCCGCACCCTGATCGGCGACTCGGGCTTCCTCAAGCGCCTGGACCCGGCCAAGTTCACCGACGAGACCTTCGGCCTGCCCACCGTCACCGACATCCTCAAGGAGCTGGACAAGCCCGGCCGCGACCCCCGCCCCGAGTTCAAGACCGCCGAGTTCCAGGACGGCGTCGAGAGCCTCAAGGACCTCAAGCCCGGCATGGTGCTGGAAGGCGTGGTCACCAACGTCACCAACTTCGGCGCCTTCGTCGACATCGGCGTCCACCAGGACGGCCTGGTGCACATCTCCGCGCTGTCGGAGAAGTTCGTGAAGGACCCTTACGAAGTGGTCAAGGCCGGCGACATCGTCAAGGTCAAGGTCATGGAAGTGGACATCCCACGTAACCGCGTCGGCCTGTCCATGCGCATGAGCGACACCCCCGGCGAGAAGGTCGAGGGCCCGCGTGGCGGCGGTCGTCCCCAGGGCGGCCAGCGTCCCGATCGGGGTGCCCCGCGCCAGCAGCAGGCCGCCCCGGCGAACAACGCCATGGCCTCGCTGTTCGCCAACGCCAAGCAGATCAAGAAGAAGTAAGGCCATGGCACTCGATGACCCGCAGACCGCCAGCGCCTTCAGCCGGCTGCTCGGCATCGAAGCGGTGAGCCTCGGCGACGGTGTCGCCGAGGCCCGCCTGCCCATGGGCGAGCACCTGCGCAACCGGGGCCAGGTGATGCACGGCGGGGCGATCTTCACCCTGCTGGACATCGCCATGGGCCTGGCCTGCACCAGCGTCCACGGCTTCGACCGGCGCAGCGCCACCATCGAATGCAAGATCAACTACATCCGCCCCGTGGCCGATGGCGAGATCACCTGCCGGGCCCGCGTGCTGCACGCCGGCTCGCGCACCCTGGTGGTCGAGGCCGACGTGCAGCAGGGCGACAAGCTGGTCGCCAAGGGACAAGGCACCTTCGCCCAGTTGTAAGCGCCAGGACGGCGACGCTCTATTCTGGACGAAGCGACAACGCAGTCATGTCCGCCCCTTGTAGACCGATCAGTCCACCCTCATATTGGGGCGACTGTCCACTGGGACCCACAGGATTCCAAATTGAGCGACCTTCTCTCCCGCCGCCTGGCGCTGCTTGGCGAGCGAGCCAACCTGTCCCTGCTGACCCAGTGCCTGCACGGCATCGAGCGTGAATGCCTGCGCGTCGACCCACGTGGCCAACTGGCCCTGACCGACCACCCGGTGGCCCTGGGCTCGGCCCTGACCCACGGGCAGATCACCACCGACTACTCCGAGTCGCTGCTCGAATTCATCACCCCCACCGAGCACGACCCCGCCGCCACCCTCGACGACCTCGACCGCATCCACCGCTTCACCTACCAGAAGCTGGACGGCGAATACCTGTGGAGCGCCTCCATGCCCGGCCGCCTGCCGAGCGAGGAGGCCATCCCCATCGCCCGCTACGGCAGCTCGCCCATCGGCCGGCTGAAGTACGTCTACCGGCGTGGCCTGGCGGTGCGCTACGGCAAGACCATGCAGTGCATCGCCGGCATCCACTACAACTTCTCCCTGCCCGAGGCGCTGTGGCCGCTGCTCAAGGCCGCCGAGGGCGATACCCAGAGCGCGCGCGACTACCAGTCGGCGCGCTACATTGCCCTGATCCGCAACTTCCGCCGCTACAGCTGGCTGCTGATGTACCTGTTCGGCGCCGCCCCGGCACTGGACGAAAACTTCCTGCGTGGCCGTCCCCACGACCTCGACCGCCTCGACGCCGACACCCTCTACCTGCCCTGGGCCACCAGCCTGCGGATGAGCGACCTGGGCTATCAGAACAACGCCCAGGCCGGCCTGACGCCCTGCTACAACAGCCTCGACAGCTACCTGTCGAGCCTGCGCCAGGCCGTCTCCACGCCGTACCCGCCCTATGCCGAAATCGGCACCAAGCAGAACGGCGAGTGGGTGCAGTTGAACACCAACGTCATCCAGATCGAGAACGAGTACTACTCCTCGATCCGCCCCAAGCGCGTCACCTACACCGGCGAACGCCCGATCCAGGCGCTGATGGCCCGTGGCGTGCAGTACATCGAAGTGCGCTGCCTGGACATCAACCCCTTCCTGCCGCTGGGCATCGACCTCGCCGAGTCGCGCTTCCTCGACGCCTTCCTGCTCTACTGCGCCCTGGCCGACAGCCCGCCCATGGCCGGTGACGAGTGCCACGCCTGCACCGACAACTTCCAGCGGGTAGTCAAGGAAGGCCGCCGCCCGGGCCTGCGCCTGCAGCGTCCGGACGGCGAGATCGGCCTGGTGGAATGGGCCGGCGAACTGCTGGAACGCATCGCCCAGACCGCCGCCCTGCTGGACCGCGCCCAGAGTGGCGAGGCCCACGCCCAGGCCCTGGCCGAACAGCGCCGCAAGGTCGGAGACCCGTCCCTGACGCCGTCGGCCCAGGTGCTGGCGGAGCTGCGAGAACGCGGCGAGAGCTTCAGCCAGTTCGCCCTGCGCCAGAGCGAGGCCCATGCCCGCGCGTTCCGCGAGCGCCCGCTGGAGGTCGCCGACGTGCAGCGCTTCGAGGCCATGGCCCAGTCCTCGCTGGAAGAGCAGGCGCGCCTGGAAGCCGAGCCTGAAGGAGATTTCGACACCTTCGTCGCCGCCTACCAGGCCAGCATCCTCGGGCTGCTGAGCAACTGAGGCAGACGGAGCGAGCGCCGCGTCACAAAACCGACAAGCAGGGGCTCCAGGCGGGATAAGTGGCCAACCATGCCGGAAAGCCGACGGCTAGCATGGTCCCTGAACCCTTCTGCGAGCCTGCGTCATGGCGCCGCCCGATCACGATCAAGAGCCCGCTCCGCCGCTGTGGAGCCTGGAAGACCTGAACAAGGCCTACCAGCAGGGCTACATGGCCGGTCTCACCGGCCAGTCCATCTACCCGCAACCCTATGCGGCGGACGTTCTTGCAGCGGCCTGGGAGGCCGGCTGGGACGATGGCCACGACCAGTATCAACTGCAGCGTCCGCCGCGCATCGCCTGAAGCACACCTGGCCACGGCATCCGCCAACCTGCCCTGACCCGCATCCCCTCGGCCGGCCGCTCAGGCCTGGCCGACCGCCATCAACTGCTCCACCAGCCAGCCCAGCGCTGCGTCGGAGTCGCGCTGGGCCAGGCTCACCAGGTCCAGGTGGAACGGCCCCAGGGCGAAGGGCAGGGGGTGCACCGCGAGCGGCAGCAACCGCGCGAAGTGCGCCGCCAGCCGCGCCGGCAGCACCACCGTGAGGTCGGTACCGGCCACGATGTGGGCCGCCTGCAGGTAGTTCGGCGTGGTGTAGACGATCTCCCGCGCCAGACCCTGCTCCCCCAGCCACTGATCCACCATGCCTTTGGTCTGGCCCCCATGTACCCACAGGTGGCGTAGCCTCAGGAAGGTCGCCAGGTCCGGCGCCTGCTGCAGTTGCGGGTGATCGCGGCGGGCCACGAGGCGCAGGCTCTCGCTCATCCAGCGCCGTGCTCGGAAGCGCGCCGGGATGCGCTCGAAGCGCCCCAGCACCAGGTCCAGCTCGCCCTGGTCCAGCGCCTCGGCCGGCAGGCTCGGGGTCAGGTGGCGGATGGCGATGCGCAGCCCCGGCGCCTCCAGGGCCAGTTGCTGCAGCAGCCGGGGCATGGCGATCAGTTCCACGTAGTCGGTCACCGCGATGGTGAAGCGCTGCTGGCTGCGCGCCGGGTCGAAGCCCTCGCCGGTCACCAGGCTCTGCTCGATCTGGCGCAGTGCCGCGCGGATCGGCATCTCCAGCGCCAGGGCCCGTGCCGTGGGCTGCATGCCACGGCCCACGCGGGTCAGCAGCGGGTCGCCGAGCAGCTCCCGCAGGCGGTTCAGGGCGTTGCTCACCGCCGGCTGGCTCAGCGCCAGGCGTTCCGCCGCGCGGGATACGCTGCGTTCGCGCAGCAGGGCATCGAGCACCCGCAGCAGGTTCAGGTCGAAGTTGGAAATATTCACAGCGGGAATGCGGCCTATCACAAGACTAAATTTTAAAAATAGTACCGGCTTCCTTACTGTGTTCCACGGCTCTCAAGCTCCCCCACCCAGAACAACAAGAGGACGAGGCAATGACCCGCACCCCCTACGACATCCAGCACGCCGCCGTGATCGGCGCCGGCACCATGGGCCGCGGCATCGTCATGAGCCTGGCCAGCGCCGGCATTCCCGTGCGCTGGCTGGACAGCAACCCGCAGATGCTCGAACAGGGGCTGGGCGTGGTGGCCGACACCTACGCCCACAACGTGCGCCAGGGCCGCATCGACGAAGCCGAGGCCGCCGCCCGCCGCGCGCGCATCCAGCCGGTGCAGGGCTACGACGACCTGGCCGAGGTGGACCTGGTGATCGAAGCGGTCTACGAGAACCTCGACCTCAAGCAGCAGATCTTCCGCGCGCTGGACGCCCGGCTGAAGCCCTCGGCCATCCTCGCCAGCAACACCTCGGCGCTGGACATCGACGCCATCGCCGCCGTCACCGCCCGCCCCGAGCAGGTCCTCGGCCTGCACTTCTTCAGCCCGGCGCACATCATGAGGCTGCTGGAGATTGTGCGTGGCGCCAGGACCGCCCAGCCGGTGCTGGACGCTGCCCTGGAGCTGGGCAAACGCATGGGCAAGGTCAGCGTCGTCGCCGGCAACTGCGACGGCTTCATCGGCAACCGCATGCTCCACGCCTACGTCCGCGAGGCGCGGATGATGCTGCTGGAAGGCGCCTTCCCCCACCAGGTCGACGCCGCCCTGCAGGCCTTCGGCTTCGCCATGGGCCCGTTCCGCATGTACGACGTGGTCGGCATCGACCTCGAATGGCGCGCCCGCGAACTGGCCGGCAAGGGCCAGGACGATCCGGCGGTGCAGGTGGACAACCGCCTCTGCGCCCTTGGCCGCTTCGGCCAGAAGTCACGCATGGGCTACTACCGCTACGCCGAAGGCAGCCGCCAGGCCGAGCACGACCCGGAAGTGGATGCCCTGGTGCTGGCCGTCTCCGAGCAGCTTGGCTTCCAGCGCCGGGCCATCGGCCAGGAGGAAATCCTTGAGCGCTGCCTGTTGGCGCTGGTCAACGAGGGCGCGAAGATCCTCGAAGAAGGCATCGCCGCCTCCAGCGCCGACATCGACACCGTCTACCTCAACGGCTACGGCTTCCCTGCCGACAAGGGCGGCCCCATGAGCTGGGCCGACGGCCAGGGCCTGGAGGCCCTGCGCGAGCGCCTGGAGTACCTCGCCGGCCGCCACGGTCTGCACTGGCAACCCGCCGCCCTGATCCAGCGCCTGGCCGCCGAAGGCCGGGGCTTCGCCGACTGCTGCCTGGAGGCTTGAGATGAGCTACACCGCCCCCCTGCGCGACATGCGCTTCGTGCTCCATGAACTGTTCGACGCCGCCGGCCATTGCGAACGGCTGGGCAATGGCCTGGACCGCGAGCTGATCGACGGCGTGCTGGAAGAAGGCGCGCGCTTCTACCTGCGCCGCGTGCTGCCACGGGCCAGCGGCCACCGCGAGGCGCTGCTCGGCGGCGCCGACTGCCTGATGGCGCTGCCGGAGGCGCACTTCGCCTTCTGAGTCCGGGCCACACAACAACAAGAGGACGCCCCATGCAGCCCTTCAGCTTTGCCACCACCGCGCAGATTCTCTGCGAATCCGGCTCCGCCACCCGCCTCGCTGAGCTGTGCCGCGAGCGCGAGGCCCGGCGCGTACTGATCGTCACCGACCCGGGCATCACCCGCCTGAACCTGCTTGACCCGATCCTGCCGGGCTTCGCCGCCGCCGGCGTGGCGGTGGAGGTGTTCGACCAGGTGCAGGCCGACCCGCCGGAGGCGGTGGTGCTGCAGGCGGTGGACCAGGCGAAGGTCCTGCGCGCCGAACTGGTGATCGGCTTCGGCGGCGGCAGCTCCATGGACGTGGCCAAGCTGGTGGCGCTGCTGGCCCACCCGGCGTGCGTGCAGGGGCTCCAGGACCTCTACGGCGTCGGCAACGCCCGGGGCCGGCGCCTGCCGCTGATCCAGGTGCCGACCACCGCCGGCACCGGTTCGGAAGTCACCCCCATCGCCATCGTCACCACCGGCGAGACCACCAAGCTGGGCGTGGTGTCGCCGCTGCTGCTGCCGGACCTGGCGCTGCTGGACGCCGATCTCACCCTCGGCCTGCCCGCAGCCGTCACCGCCGCCACCGGCATCGACGCCATGGTCCACGCCATCGAGGCCTACACCAGCCGCCACAAGAAGAACCCGCTGTCCGACCTGCTCGCCCGCGAGGCCCTGCGCCTGCTCTGCGCCCACCTCGACGAGGCGGTGCACAACGGCCGCAACCGCGAGGCGCGCCAGGCCATGCTGCTGGGCGCCTGCCTGGCCGGGCAGGCCTTCGCCAACGCCCCGGTGGCAGCGGTGCACGCCCTGGCCTATCCCCTGGGCGGGCACTACCACATCCCCCACGGGCTCTCGAATGCGCTGGTGCTGCCCCACGTGCTGGGCTTCAACGCCGAGGTGGCCGCGCCGCTCTACGCCGAACTGGCGCCGCTGGTGCTGGGCCGCAAGTTGCAGCCGGGCAACGCGCTGCACCTCACCGAGCAGCTCATCGTCGAGCTGGCCGACTGCAGCGAGCGCAGCGGCCTGCCCACGCGCCTGCGCGATGCCGGCGTGGCCGAGGCCATGCTGCCGCAACTGGCGAAGGACGCCATGTTGCAACAGCGCCTGCTGGTGAATAATCCGCGCGATGTCAGCGAGCGCGATGCGCTGGCGATCTACCAAGCCGCCTACTGAGACGAAGCGTGATGAACCAACCCCAGCACCTGCGCAGCGACTACCGCCACTTCCAGCCGATCACCACCCGCTGGCACGACAACGACGTCTACGGCCATGTGAACAACGTCGTCTACTACGGCTTCTTCGACACGGCGGTGAACACCTACCTGATCGAAATGGGTGGGCTGGACATCCACGACGGCGACGTCGTCGGCTTCGTGGTCAGCTCCGCCTGCGACTACTTCGCCTCCATCGCCTTCCCCGAGCGCATCGAGGTGGGTCTGCGGGTCGGCAAGCTGGGCAACAGCTCGGTGCAGTACGAGCTGGCCATCTTCAAGGCCGGCGAAGACGATGCCTGCGCCGCCGGCCGCTTCGTCCACGTCTTCGTCGACCGCACCAGCAATCGCCCGGTGCCGATCCCCGAGCGCCTGCGCGCGGCCCTGGCGGAACTGCTGGTGGCGGGCTGACCACGGCGTCGGCAGGACCCTTCCCGGGCTGAAGCCCGGCCTACGGCGCCTCCGTTTGCCGGCGCTTTTTTCACCAGATCGACCCTAAACAGCCGGAATGGCGACATCCTGCGGGGTGCGCCGACCGGTCGCTCTACCCTAAAGCGCCGCGAGCACGCAGAATGCGCAGCCAAATCCGCTGCGCTTCCACCGACTGCAGGGCGACAAGACCCTGCGGCCCGAGGGATTTTTTCCCCGTGAAGGCCGGTGAAGTGCAGGGGGGTCCATTGGTACGGTCGCTGCGGCGACCCCTGTCTGTGAACCTGCCATGTCCCAAGCCAACCGCTCCATCCTCCAGCGCCTGAAGGGCACCAGCCTGGTCACGCGCATCCTCGTCGGGCTGGTGGCCGGCGTTCTCCTGGCGGTGTTCGAGCCCGAAGCGGCTGCGGCCGTCGGCCTGCTCGGCACCCTGTTCGTCACCGCCCTGAAGGCCGTGGCACCGGTGCTGGTGTTCGTCCTGGTGATCGCCGCCATCGGCAACCACAAGCCCGGTGAGCGCACCCACATCCGCCCGATCCTGTTCCTCTACCTGATTGGCACCTTCTCTGCTGCCGTTGTGGCGGTGCTGGCCTCCAGCCTGTTCCCCTCGACCCTGCACCTGAGCGCCGCCGCCACCGAGCTGGCGCCGCCCGGGAACATCTCCGAGGTGCTGCTGAGCCTGCTCTCCAGCGCGGTGGCCAACCCGGTCAAGGCGCTGATGGAGGCCAACTTCATCGGCATCCTGGTCTGGGCCGTGGGCCTGGGCATCGCCATCCGCCAGGGCAGCGAGACCACCCGCGCGGTGTTCAGCGACCTGTCCCACGGCGTGTCGCTGATCGTCCGCGTGGTGATCGCCTTCGCTCCGCTGGGCATCTTCGGCCTGGTGGCTTCGACCCTGGCGACCAACGGCCTGACGGTGCTGGCGGACTACGCCCACCTGCTGGTGGTGCTGGTCGGCTGCATGCTGTTCGTGGCCTTCGTGGTGAACCCGCTGATCGTTTACTGGAAGATCCGCCGCAACCCCTTCCCGCTGGTGCTGGCCTGCCTGCGCGAGAGCGGCATCACCGCGTTCTTCACCCGCAGCTCGGCGGCCAACATCCCGGTGAACCTGCAACTGTGCGACAAGCTCGGCCTGCACGAGGACACCTACTCGGTGTCGATCCCCCTGGGCGCGACCATCAACATGGCCGGCGCGGCCATCACCATCACCGTGCTGGCCCTGGCGGCGGTGCACACCCTGGGCATCGCCGTGGACATCCCCACCGCCATCCTGCTCAGCGTGGTGGCAGCCGTCTGCGCCTGCGGCGCTTCGGGCGTGGCCGGTGGTTCGCTGCTGCTGATCCCGCTGGCGTGCAGCCTGTTCGGCATCCCCAGCGACGTGGCGATGCAGGTGGTGGCCGTGGGCTTCATCATCGGCATCCTGCAGGACGCCGCCGAGACCGCGCTGAACTCCTCCACCGACGTGCTGTTCACCGCCGCGGCCTGCATGGCCAAGGGTGACGTGCGCGATCCGGCCCAGGTCGGCAACGCCGGCTGATCCCTCCGGCACGCCCGCACTCAGGGCGTGCCGTCTTTCCCGTCCGCCGTCGGCGGGTCCAGCCAAAGGCTGGCATCCGTTGCCGGCAGGCCGCTCTCCAGTTCGATGATCCGCCGCTCGCCGAGCCGTGCCAGGCCATTCAGGTGCCCGTAGTGGCGCTGGAACAGCACGCGGAAGCTGCCGTCTTCGCGCACCTGCTCGAAGCCTTCGGCAAAGCGCTGGGCCAGTTCGGCATCCCCCCGGTTGAAGGCGAAGTACACCGGCATGGCGTAACGCAGGGCCAGGTGCGGCTCGACCATCAGGTCCGGGTGTCCCTGCACCTCCAGCCAGGCTTCGCTCAAGGCGCGGTGGAAGTAGTCGAAGCGACGCTGCTCCAGCATCGGCAGCAGGCTGCCGGCGTTGGCCATGCCCAGCACCGGCAGGCGGTTGCGTGCGAAGAGCGGGAAGTCGCTCCACTGGCTGCCGAAGCCGCCGGTGTGCCTGCGCAGCCCGTCGACCTCCTGAACCCCAGCGAAGTCGGCCTGGCGGTCGCGGCGGATGATCAGCACCCGGTAGCCGAGCATGCCGGCGTGCATGTCCACCGGCAGCATGTTCAGGGTGGTCAGGCGCTCGGCATTGGGCGGTACGTAGGCGAGGTCCACCTGGCCTTCGCGCAGCAGCGCCAGGCAGCGCTCCTGGGACGGGTCGGGGCGCTCATCCCCGGGGGCTATGCGGGCGGCACCGTAGCGGTCGGCGGTGCGCGCGAGGATCAGGTTGGCCAGCTCGATGCGGTAGGCGTAGTTCGCGCCGTGGTATTGGCAGACGCGCAGCAGGCGTTCCGCTCGGGCGGGCAGGGCAGGCAGCAGCAACAGGCAGCACAACAGCAGGATCAGGGGGTGGCGGACAGGACCCATGACGGTTCCACGGCAGTCAGCGAACAGGCACCAGCACAGTAAGGGGGCAAGGTAACAGGCTTCGGGGCGGCGCTGCGCGCCTGCGGCTTAAAGGAGGCGTGTGGTGTGGCGCAAAGGTGTTTATCGAGTTCTGTGGATGTTTTCTGTTTCGCCTTCCCAGGCGAGTCACTTTTCTCAATCGTCGGAATGCCGCCCACAGAAAAGTAACCAAAAGGGCTCGCCCCTGCATCCGGGTCCCGCTTCGCGGGACTTCCCTCGCTCCATCGTTGCTACGGGGGCCGGCGCGATGGGCCATCCATGGCCTGACGCGCCTCTCGCGGCATCCATGCCGCTCGTCCCCCTGCGCAACGACTGCGCTCGGCCTCCTGAAGGGGCACTGTCCCCGCCCCACCATTCCAGGTCCGGCAACAACACGGCGTGCGCTCACGGATTGCTCATCTTTTTCACGGAGATGGGTAGGGCATTGGCGGTTATAGGGGGGAGAGCCGCAATAGACGATTGAGGCATTGCCTTAAAGGGGCTCATCGGCGGCCTGCCCAAGTACCAGGGCGGGCCAGTGTTCGAGCCAGCCTTTTGCCTGCACGCGCTCGGCGAAGGTGTGCGGGTGGCGATGCTGCAGGTTGGGGGTCAACCGCAACGCAAGCAGGCCGGTCTGGACGAAGGGCGTGGCGATCTCGATGCCGCCGCCGGGGCGCAGGCGCACGCCGATGGCGGTTTCCACTTCGGGCCAGCGGGCCATGGCGTCGCAGCTGTCGTGGTAGGGGGCGTCGCCGTTGCGCAAGTGCATGCGTGCCTGGTTCTTCACCGACCAGCGCAGGTGCCCGGCCTGCTGGCGCAGGTGCGCCTCGATGCGGGCGTCGGCTTCGGCGTCGGGCTGGTCGGGGTCGAAGTGGATCAGGTCGATGTCGTTGAGCGGGGTGGGATGCCGGTAGCCGTGCAACTGGTCCCAGGCGAGGTTGCGGACGAAGCCGGCAGCCAGCCAGGCGTCCTTCAGGCCGAGGCTGGCCAGGCAGCGCAGGGCCAGCAGGCGCTGGGCGTCCGCCCGTATCCAGCGCTGCAGGTGCAGGTAGGTGCCGGCCCGGGTCAGGGCCGGTGGTTGCGGTCGATCATCCGTGGTCAATGGTGGTGCCTGTGCTTGCGCGGGCACCAGCCACGGCCGAGGTGGTGGCGCTCGCCGCGATGGCGGCCGAGGGCGTTGCCGCCGGGGGCCGGCGGCGCCTCACAGGATGCGGTTGCCTTCCCGGCTCGGTTGCAGGCGGATGGCCACGAACTTGGAGGTGGGCGTGTGGCTGCCCACGCCGTGGCTGTCCAAAGGCACCAGCGGGTTGGTCTCCGGGTAGTAGGCGGCGGCCTGTCCGGCGGGGATGTCGAAGGCCAGCAGGGTGAAGCCTTCCACCTTGCGCTCCACGCCGTCGTCCCACAGCGACACCATGTCCACTTTCTGCCCCGGCTGGTAACCCAGGCGGTCGATGTCGGCTGCGTTGGCGAACACCACGTGGCGCTGGCCACGCACGCCCCGGTAGCGGTCGTCGAGGCCGTAGATGGTGGTGTTGTACTGGTCGTGGGAACGCAGGGTCTGGAGGATCAGGTCCGGCTGCTGGCCGGTGGCGCGCACGCGCTCGTGCAGCAGGGTGGCCGGCAGGGCGTGGGCCTTGAAGTTGGCCTTGCCGGTGGCGGTCTTCCAGGTGCGCTCCGCTGCGGAGTTGCCGAGGTGGAAGCCGCCCGGGTTCTTCACCCGCTGGTTGAAGTCGTGGAAGCCGGGGATGGTTTCGGCGATCAGGTCGCGGATGCGGTCGTAGTTGGCCACCAGGGCGTCCCACTCCACCGGGTGGTCACCCAGGGTGGCCTTGGCGATGCCGGCGACGATGGACGGCTCCGAGCGCATCTGCTTCGACAGCGGGGCCAGTTGGCCGTAGGAGGCATGGATCATGCTGAAGGAGTCCTCCACCGTTACCGCCTGCGGGCCGTGGGCCTGGTGGTCGATGTCGGTGCGGCCGAGGCACGGCAGGATCAGCGCGTCGCGGCCGACGGTGAGGTGGCTGCGGTTGAGCTTGGTGCTGATCTGCACGGTGAGGTCGCAGTTCATCAGCGCCTGGTGGGTGCGCGGGCTGTCCGGGGTGGCCTGGGCGAAGTTGCCGCCGAGGCCGATGAAGACCTTGGCGCGGCCTTCGAGCATGGCGTTGATGGCTTCCACCGTGTTGTGGCCGTGCTCCCGCGGGACCTTGAAGCGGAAGCGTTGCTCGATGGCGTCCAGCAGGGCCGCCGGCGGGCGGTCGTTGATGCCCATGGTGCGGTCGCCCTGCACGTTGCTGTGGCCGCGTACCGGGCACAGGCCGGCGCCGGGGCGGCCGATGTTGCCGCGCAGCAGTTGCAGGTTGACCAGCTCCTGCAGGGTCGGCACCGAGTGGTGGTGCTGGGTGAGGCCCATGGCCCAGCAGACGATGACGCGGTCGGCGCGGCGGTACATCAGCGCCGCCTGCTCGATCTCGGCCTTGGCGAGGCCGGACTGCGCCTCGATGTGGGCCCAGTCGGTGGTGTCCAGCTCGGCCAGGTAGGCGTCGAGGCCGTCGGTGTGCTCGGCGATGAAGGCGTGGTCGAACACCGCCGGCTCGCCCTTGGCCTGGGCTTCGCGCTCCCACTGCAGGAGGAACTTGGCGATGCCGCGGATGGCGGCCATGTCGCCGCCCAGGGCGGGGCGGAAGAAGGCGGTGTTCAGCGGGGCGGAGCCGTTGGTGAGCATCTCCAGGGCGTGCTGGGGATGCTGGAAGCGTTCCAGGCCGCGCTCCTTGAGCGGGTTGAAGCAGACCACCTGGGCGCCGCGTTTCACCGCTTCGCGCAGCGGTTCGAGCATGCGCGGGTGGTTGGTGCCGGGGTTCTGGCCGAAGACGAAGATGGCGTCGGCGTGCTCGAAATCGCCGAAGGTCACGGTGCCCTTGCCGATGCCGACGCTCTGGCCGAGGGCGACGCCGCTGGCTTCGTGGCACATGTTCGAGCAGTCGGGGAAGTTGTTGGTGCCGTAGGCGCGGACGAACAACTGGTAGAGGAAGGCGGCTTCGTTGCTGGCCCGGCCGGAGGTGTAGAACTCGGCCTGGTTCGGGTCGGGCAGGCGCTTGAGGTGGCTGGCGACGAGGGCGAAGGCGGCGTCCCAGTCGATGGGCACGTAGTGGTCGCTGTCGCGGTCGTAGCGCATCGGCTCGGTGAGGCGGCCCTGGTATTCGAGCCAGTAGTCGCTCTGTTCGCGCAGTTGGCTGACGCTGTAGCGGGCGAAGAAGGTGCGGTCCACGCCGCGCTTGGTGGCTTCCCAGTTCACGGCCTTGGCGCCGTTCTCGCAGAACTTCACGCGGCCGTCTTCGGGGGAGTCGCCCCAGGCGCAGCCGGGGCAGTCGAAGCCGCCGTTCTGGTTGGTCTTGAGCAGGGCGCGCAAGTTCTTGAACGGCTGTTTGCTGTCCAGCCAGAAGCGCGTGACGCTCTTCAGCGCGCCCCAGCCGGCGGCGGCGCCACGGTAGGGTTTGTAGCGGGGTTGCACGGATTGCAGGCTCATTGCGGGGTGTCGTTCTCGTGGCGCGGCGCCGGGCTGTAGACGCGGGGCGCGCTGTGGTGGGGCAGGTGGATGAGGTTGAGGCGGTGGCGGCGGGCCCATTGCACGGTCAGTGCGGTGGGGGCGGACAGGCTGACCAGGGTGGACAGCCCGGCGCGCACGGCCTTGTGGATCAGTTCCAGGCTGCAGCGGCTGGTGACCACGGCGAAGCCGGCACGCGGGTCCTGCTCGCTTTGCAGCAGGGCGCCGATCAGCTTGTCGAGGGCGTTGTGGCGGCCGATGTCTTCGCGGCAGAGGGCCAGGGTGCCAGTGCTGTCGACGAACAGGGCGGCGTGCAGGGCGCCGCTGCGCCGGGCCAGGTCCTGCTGGTCGGCGATGCGCTGGCGCAGGTCGGCGAGGTGGTCCAGGGGCGGCAGCGGGCTGCGGGCGAGCACGTCGAGGTTGGGCAGCGCCTGCTCCAGGGCCTCGACGCCGCACAGGCCGCAGCCGGTGTTGCCGGCCAGTTGGCGGCGCTGGTCCTTGAGGGCCCAGAAGGCGCGGCTGGCGATCTCCACTTCGGCGCGCAGGGCTTCGCCGGCGCCGCTGACCTGGATGTCGTAGAGGTCGTCGAGGCTGCCGATGATGCCGGCGCTGAGGCTGAAGCCGACGACGAAGTCCTCGATGTTGCGCGGCGAGACCATCATTACGGCGTGGCTGATGCCGTTGTAGGCAATGGCCAGGGCGCTTTCCTCGGCCAGGGCGGCCTCGCCGGGCTGTGCGCTGCCACCCAGTTCGAGGTACTGGTAATCGGTGGGCGGTGGCGGTGGCTCGACGGCGCTGAACGGACGGCGGGCGGCGCGACGGGGCATGGCGGGGTCTCCCCTGCGGCGGATTGACTCAGGCAGCCTAGGCCGGTCGGGGGGCGCCGTCTAATCGCTTTGCCCGATGCCGTGATCGACGTCGTCTATCGGTCAGGTTTGCGCGCCTCTGGCTCGGGCTCAGGCGCTTGCCAGAAGGTCCCGGGCTTCGCTGAAGCAGGTGTCGGCGAGGGTGGAACGGGGCAGTCCACGGCGCTGGATGAGCCCGAAGGGGGCAAGGGTATTGGCCTGCTCGATGGGTGTCAGCGCCAGGTGCTCGGCGAGGGCGTCGAGGCCGCTGGCCAACGGCATGATGGCGCAGCACAGGCCGGCGCTGACGGCCTGCAGCAACTGGTGCACGGCGTCCGTCTCCAGGCGCGGGCGGGGCGTCAGGCCCCGGCTGCGGAAGCCGTGGTCGATGGACTGGCGGAAATGCATGCTGCCGGAGAGCAGGCCCAGGGGCAGGGTGGCCAACTGTTCCCAGGTCAGGGCGGTGTCGCTGAAGGGGAAGTGGCGACGGTCGTGCAGCAGGCCCATGCGGGTGTCGGCGATCTCCAGGTACTCGAAGTGTTCGCGGTCGAGGCGGTCCAGGTAGCAGAGGCCGAGGTCGAGCTGGTTGCTCGCCAGGCGTTCGAGGATCTGCTCGGAGCTGAGGGCGAAGAGCTGGAAGCGCAGGTTGGGGTGGCGTTCGGCGAAGGCGCGGATCAGCCCCATGGGGTCGTAGCCGGCCAGGGGCACCAGCCCCAGGCGCAGGGTGCCGACCAGTTGCCCGCGGCAGGCGGCGGCCTCGGCCTGCAGGCCGTCGTGGGCGGCGAGCAGGGTGCGGGCCCAGGCGAGCACGCGCTGGCCGGCCTCGGTGAAGCCTTCGAAGCGCTGGCCACGCTGGACCAGCTCCAGGCCCAGCTCCTCCTCCAGCTTCCGCAGGCGCATGGACAGGGTCGGCTGGGTGATGTGGCAGCGCGCGGCGGCCTGGCCGAAGTGGCGCGTCTCATCCAGGGCGACGAGGAACTTGAGCTGCTTGATGTCCATGCCGGCGGTCCTCAGAGGCCGGTGCAGAGCTGGCGGTAGTCGTCCACCGCGCCGAATTCCTCGGTGTCCTTGTCGGCGCCCTGGCTGTCGGGGCGGCGCACGGCCAGCAGGTGGGCGACGCCATGGGCGCCGGCGGCACGCAGGATCGGCAGGCTGTCGTCGATGAACAGCGCGCGGGCCGGGTCGAACGGGCAGTCGGCCTGCAGGGCCTGCCAGAACTGCGGGTCTTCCTTGGGGTAGCCGTAGTCGTGGGAGCTGATCATGCGGTCAAACCAGGGCGCCAGCTCTACCCGCTCCAGCTTCAGCGAGAGGGAGTCGCGGTGGGCGTTGGTGATCAGCACCACGCGCTTGCCGGCGCGGCGCAGGGTGGCGAGGAACAGGTCGGCGTCCGGGCGCAGGGCGATCAGGTGCGCCACTTCGCGCTTGAGGTCGCGGATCGACAGGCCCAGCTCGCGGCTCCAGAAGCCGGTGCAGTACCAGTTCAGTTGCCCGGCGTGCTGACGGAACAGCGGCACCAGCTCGGCGTCCGCCAGTGCGCGGCTGATGCCGTGGTGCTCGGCATAGCGCTGGGGCAGGTAGTCGAGCCAGAAATGGTTGTCGAAGTGCAGGTCGAGCAGCGTGCCGTCCATGTCCAGCAGCACGGTGTCGATGGCGGGCCAGTTGAGGGTGGGCATGGGTGTCCGGGCTGGGTCGAGGGTGGTAGCCGTGGGGGCGCCCTGTACGGTCGTCAGGGTGCAATCTCCGACACGGACAATCGGAAAAGCCGGGGTATGATAACCCGCCGGTCCCAACCAGGAGTTCGTCATGCGTCAGAAGCCCACCGTGCTGGCCCGCGAGATCGTTGCCAGCAGCCGCCTGTTCAGTGTCGAGGAGCTCCAGTTGCGCTTCGCCAACGGCGTGGAACGCACCTATGAACGCCTGGTGGGCAAGGGCTCCGGCTATGGCGCGGTGATGGTGGTGGCGCTGCCCGATCCTGAGCATGTGTTGCTGGTGGAGGAGTACTGCGCCGGCACCGACGACTACCAGTTGTCCCTGCCCAAGGGACTGGTGGAACCCGGCGAGGACGTGCTGGAAGCCGCCAACCGCGAACTGAAGGAAGAGGCGGGCTTCGGCGCCCGCCGCCTGGAGCTGCTCACCGAGCTGTCCCTGTCCCCCGGCTACATGAGCCAGAAGATCCAGGTGGTGCTGGCCCGCGACCTCTACGAGGAGCGCCTGCCGGGCGACGAGCCCGAGCCGATGCGGGTGGAGCAGGCCAGCCTGCATGACCTCATCACCCTCAACGAACACCCGCAATTCAGCGAGGGGCGCGCCCTGGCGGCGCTGTACCTTGCCCGAGACCTGTTGACCCGCCGTGGAGAATTCCCTGCATGAGCCACCCTTTGCTGCCCGCTGTCCTCGATCTGGTGGACCGCGCCGGTCACGCCATCCTGCCGTTCTGGCGTGCCGAACTGGCCGTTGAGGAGAAGGCCGATGCCTCCCCCGTCACCGCCGCCGACCTGGCCGCCCACCGCGTGCTGGTGGAGGGCCTGACGGCGCTGGCGCCGGAGATCCCGGTGCTCTCGGAAGAGGCCGCCGACATCCCGCTGGAAACCCGTGCGGGGTGGCAGCGCTGGTGGCTGGTGGACCCGCTGGACGGCACCAAGGAGTTCATCGCCGGGGCCGACGAATTCACCGTCAACGTCGCGCTGATCGAACAGGGTCGCGTGGTGTTCGGCGTGGTCGGCATCCCGGCCAGCGGTCGTCGCTACTACGGTGGCGCCGGCCTGGGGGCCTGGCAGCAGGATGCCGGCGGTGCGGCCCAGGCCATCCGCGTGCGCGCGCAGCCGGTCGGGGCCTTCACCCTGGTGGCCAGCAAGCGCCACTCCAGCCCGGCCCAGGAGCGCCTGCTGGCGGGGCTCGGCGAGCGTTTCGGCGAACTGTCGCTGGCCAACATCGGCAGCTCCCTGAAGTTCTGTCTGCTGGCCGAGGGGGCGGCGGATTGCTACCCGCGCCTGGCGCCGACGTCCCAGTGGGACACGGCGGCGGCCCAG
Organism: Pseudomonas sp. ENNP23; assembly: GCF_001728945.1. NCBI lineage: Bacteria > Pseudomonadati > Pseudomonadota > Gammaproteobacteria > Pseudomonadales > Pseudomonadaceae > Pseudomonas > Pseudomonas sp. ENNP23. The sequence goes on along the minus strand of NZ_LYSP01000006.1, from coordinate 108,523 downwards.
GGTGTGCTGGAAGGGGCCGGTGGCGAGGTGCTGGACCTGGCGGGTGCGCCGCTGGGCTATGGGGCGCGGGAGTCCTTTCTCAATCCCTCTTTCCTGGCCCTGCCGGCGCAGGCCGCATGGCGCGGCGAGCTGCTGGCGCTGGCCCGCGAGCTGGCGTGAGCCAGCTCCCCGGGTCGGGCGGTGTTTCCGCTTCCGCCCACCCCGCTCAACCGGTCCGGATCAGTCGAGCATGTCGCTGAAGCGTTCGTCGCGGGCGTAGAGCAGCGGGCGGGCGAAGCCGGGGACCTTCACGCCGTCGGGGGAGACTTCCAGCTCGCGGTCGTCGATCAGGTCGTTGCCGAAGTTGTAGATGATGTCCAGCTCGCCCATCAGGGCGCGGGCGTCGTAGTCGCGCGCGGCGGCGCGGGTGGCCTCGCGCTTGTCCAGGTAGGCGGCGAAGGCATCGGCGCCGTGGCGCTTGTGCAGCATGCGCTCGGCCAGGCGCGGGCTGATCACCACGCCGGTGGCGTTGTTGCCGCCGAAGCCCTTGGAGTTGATGAAGCAGATGTCCAGGTTCGCCCGGTCGCGCTGGTCGGCCAGGGGGATGGCCAGGCGCTGCTGGTGGACGTCGTCGGCGACCCGGTCGATGGTCTTGATGCCCGGCAGGATGCCGTAGCGGAAGGTGCCGAGGGCGGAGATCAACTGGTCGCCGCTGGCGGCGGCGAGGGAGTGGCCGACGAAGGCCTTCACGGCGGTCAGCGGCCAGTTGTCGATGCCGAAGGCGCCGGCAATGCGGTCCAGCAGTTCGGATTCGGTGACGCGGTTGGCCGGGGTGCTGGAGCCGTGGGCGTGGACGAAGCTGCGCTGGCGCACGGCGTCGCTGCCGAACAGTTGGGTGGCGCTGGCCACGGCCTTGGCCAGGGTCAGGTAGTTGCCCGGGCCGGGTGCGGAGATGGACTTCTTGAAACCGTCGGCGTTGATGAACACGTCAGTGACGGCACCGTGGATGTCGGCGCCCAGCTGCAGGGCCAGCTCGTCATCCATCAGCACCACGTACTGGCTGGACTCGGCCAGGGTGAAGCCGCAGTTCTCGCCGAACGGGCGGCTGGCGCGGCGGAAGTCCACTTCGTCGCGGCCGCCGACCTGGCGCAGGCCGTCTTCGGTGGCCAGGGCGCCCATGGCGCCGTAGCCGTCGATGCATTCCTGGTTGATCGGTGCTTCGGCGTTGCCCACCAGGGCGACGCGGGCGCGGCCGCTGGTGATCTGCTCGATGGCCTTCTGCAGGTTGTAGAGGAAGGTGGCGCAGGCGCCGGTGACGCTGCCGGTGGTGCCGACGCTGCCCAGCACGTAGGCGTTGATGAAGTCGGCGGGCATGGTGTTCAGGCCCAGGGGCAACTGCTTGGCGGTGACGCGGCCGCCCTTGAGGCGCGACTGCATGAGGCCGCCGAAGCCGTTCTCGTCGAGCTGGCTCATGATGCTGCCGGAGAACACGGCGATCTCGTCAGGCTGCACCTGGTCGACGATCTGCTGCCAGGGCAGGCCGATGGAGCGGATGGCGTCGGTGGCGGCCACCACCGACAGTTGCAGGCCGCGGGGGTGGAAGCGGGAGTTGTACAGCTCGCCGGGCTCGAAGCCGCTGGGCAGTTGGCCGGCGGATTTCACCGGCAGCGCGCGGAAGCTCTCGACCTTGAATTCGCTGGTGCCGCCGAGGGTGACGCGCACCTCGCCGCTGTCCAGGGTTTCCACGCTCCAGCTGGCCGGCAGGGGCTCGGGCAGTTGCTTGCGCGAGGTGATGAAGGTGATGCGGGCGCCGTCCTCGGGGGTCACGCCGATGCTTTTCTGCCAGGGCGCGGCGTCCACGTCGAGGACGCTCTTCTCGATGCGGCGCACCAGGGTGGAGGCCAGCACGCGCTCGCCGTAGCGGGCTTCGATGGCGGGCAGGTCCAGGGGCTTGCCGTCGGCGTCCAGGTACTGGCCGTCGACCACGGTCACCAGCTTGGTCATCACGGCGAGGCCGGCCAGGGTTTCCTGGCGGGTGGCGGCATCGAGGCTCTCGATCACGGTGCGGCGGAAACCATGGTGGAAGGAACTGCGTCCTGCCGCGTTGTAGCCGCCAAAACCAACAATGACCGGAAGTCGGGACATGACTGGAACACTCCTCAAATGACCATGGCGTGGCGGGGCCCGATGACGACGCGGTGAAGACGGGCCAAGGAGACCGCAGGGGTGGCTGGCCAGGGGTGCGAGGTCGGGGCCCGGTCACGGACCGGGTGGCAGCTCGTACGAACCGAATGCCATACCTGACGCGGTCTATGACCGTCGAGTCACTTGGAGGGCGGCCGGTGCTGCCGGCCGAGGAGGCGCCCGGCGGCCCGCGAGGGCGCGCCGGGCCTGGGCTTCAGCGGTAGCTGAGGCCGGGGGTGGCGGTGCTGACGCGGGTGCCGGCCTGGCCCCGGGCGATGGCTTCGATGTCCTTCAGGGCACCGATCACCGCAGGACGGCCGGTCTCGCGGGCGAACTCGCAGGCGGCCTGGACCTTGGGCCCCATGGAGCCGGCGGCGAAGCCGAGGCGCTCCAGTTCGTCGGGGTGGGCCTGGGCGATGGCCTTCTGCGTAGGCTTGCCCCAGTCGACGTAGGCGGCGTCCACGTCGGTGGCGATCACCAGCAGGTCGCTCTCCAGTTGGCGGGCCAGCAGGGCGGAGCAGAGGTCCTTGTCGATGACCGCTTCGACGCCCTTGAGCTTGCCGTTCTCGTACATCGTGGGGATGCCGCCGCCGCCGGCGCAGATGACCACCGAGCCTTTATCCAGCAGCCACTTGATCGGGCGGATCTCGAAGATCTGCTTGGGCCTGGGGCTGGCGACCACGCGGCGGAACTTGTCGCCGTCAGGAGCGATGGCCCAGCCTTTTTCAGCGGCCAGGCGTTCGGCGTCCTCGCGGGGGTAGACCGGGCCGATGGGCTTGCTGGGGTGCTGGAAGGCGGGGTCGGCCGGGTCCACTTCCACCTGGGTGAGCAGGGTGGCGAAGGGCACTTCGACCGGGAGCAGGTTGCCCAGCTCCTGTTCGATCATGTAGCCGATCATGCCCTCGGTCTCGGCCCCGAGCACGTCCAGCGGGTAGGGGTTGGCGGCGTCGTAGGCGGCGCCCTGGAGGGCCAGCAGGCCCACTTGCGGGCCGTTGCCGTGGGCGATCACCAGTTCGTTGCCGGGGGCGACCTTGGCGATCTGCTCGCAGGCGACGCGGACGTTGTCCCGCTGGTTGTCGGCGGTCATGGCTTCGCCTCGGCGCAGCAGGGCGTTGCCGCCCAACGCGATGACTATTCGCATGATTGTTCTCCTGTTGCAGGGGAGAGGGAGCGGTTTTCCGCTCCGTCTCCTGATCACTCGGATTCCGGGAAGCCACAGGGGATGATGGCGCGAAGGCAAGCGAGCAGCGACGACCCGTACCTCGGTACGGTGAGGAGCCGCGCAGTGCGGCCGACAAAGCCAGCGCCCCTGTGGCGAACTGGAATCAGATGTCGGCGAGGGTCGCGACGAGAATCGCCTTGATGGTGTGCATGCGGTTTTCCGCCTGCTCGAAGGCGATGTTGTAGGGGGACTCGAAGACGTCCTCGGTGACTTCGATGCCGTTCTTCAGGTGCGGGTACTGCTCGGCGATCTGCTTGCCGACCTTGGTCTCGCTGTTGTGGAAGGCTGGCAGGCAGTGCATGAACTTGGCCCGGGGGTTACCGGTGGCTTTCATGATGTCCATGTTCACCTGGTAGGGCAGCAGCTCCTTGATGCGCTCGCCCCAGGCTTCCACCGGCTCGCCCATGGAGACCCACACGTCGGTGTGGACGAAGTCCACGCCCTTCACCGCTTCCTTCGGGTCTTCGGTGAGGGTGATGCGGGCGCCGCTTTCCTCGGCGAACTTCTTGCACGCGGCGACGTGTTCATCGCTGGGCCAGAGGGCTTTCGGTGCGGCGATGCGCACGTCCATGCCGAGCTTGGCGCCGATCAGCAGCAGGGAGTTGCCCATGTTGTTGCGGGCGTCGCCCAGGTAGGCGTAGCGGATGTCGTGCAGGGGCTTGTCGCTGTGCTCGCGCATGGTCAGCACGTCGGCGAGCATCTGGGTCGGGTGGTACTCGTCGGTGAGGCCGTTGAACACCGGCACGCCGGCGTAGGTGGCCAGTTCTTCGACGATGTCCTGATGGAAGCCGCGGTACTCGATGGCGTCGTACATGCGGCCGAGCACCCGGGCGGTGTCCTTCATGCTCTCCTTGTGGCCGATCTGCGAGGAGTTGGGGTCGATGTAGGTGACGTTGGCGCCCTGGTCATAGGCGGCGACCTCGAAGGCGCAGCGGGTGCGGGTGGAGGTCTTCTCGAAGATCAGCGCGATGTTCTTGCGCTTGAGGTGCTGCTGCTCGGTGCCGGTGTACTTGGCGCGCTTGAGATCGCGGGAGAGGTCCAGCAGGTAGCGCAGCTCGCGGGTGCTGTGGTGCATCAGGCTCAGCAGGTTGCGGTTGTGCATGTTGAAGGCCATGGTCGTGCTCCTTGTGGGCAGGTCGGAAGAAGGGCCTCGCCTGTACTGCTCGTGGCGTCGGCGGGGCGGAGGCGGCCGTGGGTGACGGCCGCCGCCGGGTCTCAGTAGTCGATCGGGTCGCGCAGGATCGGGCAGGTCATGCAGTGGCCACCGCCGCGACCGCGGCCGAGTTCGCTGGCACTGATGGTGACCACCTCGACACCCGCCTTGCGCAGTTGGGTGTTGGTGTAGGTGTTGCGGTCGTAGCCGATGACCACGCCGGGTTCCAGGCAGACCACGTTGTTGCCGTCGTCCCATTGCTCGCGTTCGGCTTCGAAGCTGTCACCGCCGGTCTGCACCACGCGCAGTTGCTTGAGGCCAAGGGATTCGGCGACCACGTCGACGAAGTGCTTCTCTTCGCGGCGGATGTCGATGCCGTAGGGGCGGCTCTCGTCCGGGCGCAGGACGAAGGGCACGATCTCGCGCACCACTTCCGGGAAGATGGTCACCAGGTCGCGGTCGCAGAAGGTGAACACGGTGTCCAGGTGCATGGCGGCGCGGGACTTGGGCAGGCCGGCGACGATGATCTTCTGCACCGCACCCTTGCTGAACAGCGACTGTGCCAGTTGGCCGATGGCCTGGCGCGAGGTGCGCTCGCCCATGCCGATGAGCACCACGCCGTTGCCGATGGGCATCACGTCGCCGCCTTCGAGGGTGGCCATGCCGTGGTCCTTGTCCGGGTCGCCGTACCAGACTTCGAAGTCGGCGCCGGTGAACTGCGGGTGGAACTTGTAGATGGCGGTGGTCAGCAGGGTTTCCTGACGTCGCGCCGGCCAGTACATGGGGTTGAGCGTGACGCCGCCGTAGATCCAGCAGGTGGTGTCGCGGGTGAACTGGGTGTTGGGCAGCGGCGGCAGGATGAAGCTGGAGTGGCCCAGGTAGTCGCGGTACATCTTGATCGCGCTGACCCCTTCGCTGTCCGGCAGGTCGGAGCCGGCGACGCCGCCGATCAGGTATTCGGCGAGCTTGCGCGGCTCCTGCTCTTCGAGCCAGGCGCGCACTTCGTTGACCAGGCCGACGCCGACCTGGTCGGGGGTGATCTTGCGGTCGAGGATCCACTTCAGGGCCTCGGGGTTCTGCACGATGTCGGTGAGCAGGTTGTGCATCTCCAGCACTTCGATGCCGCGCTCGCGCATCTTGGTGACGAAGTCGAAGTGGTCGCGCTTGGCCTGGTTGACCCAGATGACATCGTCGAACAGGAGTTCGTCGCAGTTGTTCGGGGTCAGCCGCATGTGGGCGAGGCCGGGGGAGCAGACCATCACTTTGTGCAGTTTGCCGGCTTCGGAGTGGACGCCGAGTTTGACGTTGGACATGGCAGGTCTCCTTGCGGATCAGAGGGTCAGGAAGCCGTCGTAGAGGCCATAGGCCGCTACCAGCGCGCCGATGACGACGGCGGCAAAGATCAGCTTCTCGACAGGGGTGAATACCGGTTGGCCGAGCTCATGCTTGGCCTTGGCGAAGAGGATGGCGCCGGGGGCGTAGAGCAGCGCCGAGAGCAGCAGGTACTTCACGCCGCCGGCGTACAGCAGCCAGGTGGCGTAGATCAGGGCGAGGCCGGCGATGGCCAGGTCCTTGCCGCGCTCGCTGGCGTCCTGCTCGTAGGTCTCGCCCCGCAGCGGCAGCAGCACGGCGTAGGCGGCGGACCAGAAGTACGGCACCAGGATCATCGAGGTGGCCAGGTAGATCAGCGACAGGTAGGTGCTGTTGTTGAACAGCGTGACGATGAGGAACAACTGCACCATGGCGTTGGTCAGCCAGAGTGCGTTGGCGGGGACGTGGTTGGCGTTCTCGCGACGCAGGAACTCCGGCATGGTGTGGTCCTTCGCGGCGGCGAAGAGGATCTCCGCACACAGCAGCACCCAGGACAGCAGCGCCCCCACCAGCGAGACCACCAGGCCGACGCTGATCAGCACCGCGCCCCAGTGCCCCACCACATGCTCCAGCACGGCGGCCATGGAGGGGTTCTTCAGTTGGGCCAGTTCCGGCTGGGTCATGATGCCGAGGGACAGTACGTTCACCAGTACCAGCAACAGCAGCACGATGACGAAGCCGAGGATGGTGGCCTTGCCGACGTCGCTGCGCTTCTCGGCGCGGGCGGAGAAGATGCTCGCGCCTTCGATGCCGATGAACACCCAGACGGTGACCAGCATCATGTTGCGAACCTGGTTCATCACGCTGCCCAGCTCGGGATTCTTGGTGCCCCAGATGTCGGCGGTGAAGATGTCCAGCTTGAAGGCGAACAGGCAGATGAGGATGAACAGGAACAGCGGCACCACCTTGGCGATGGTGGTCACGAGGTTGATGAAGGCCGCCTCCCGGATGCCGCGTAGCACCAGGAAATGCACGGCCCAGAGCACCACTGAGGCGCCGACGATGGCCGCGGGCGTGTTGCCCTCGCCGAAGATCGGGAAGAAGTAGCCGAGGGTGCTGAACAGCAGAACGAAGTAGCCGACGTTGCCCAGCCAGGCGCTGATCCAGTAGCCCCAGGCCGAGGAGAAGCCCATGTAGTCACCGAACCCGGCCTTGGCGTAGGCGTAGACGCCGCCGTCGAGGTTGGGCTTGCGGTTGGCCAGGGTCTGGAAGACGAACGCCAGGGTCAGCATGCCGACGGCGGTGATCGCCCAGCCGATGAGGATTGCGCCGGCATCTGCACTGGCTGCCATGTTCTGGGGCAGGGAGAAGATCCCGCCGCCGATCATGGAACCGACCACCAGGGCGACGAGCGCGCCGAGTCGGAGTTTGTGCGTGGAGTCTGACATCTTGCACCTCCATTCGAGTAGGAACTGTGCGTAGTTGGCTCTTCCTTTCATGGAAGAGTGATGACGTGGGTCAATAGCCAGCTAACGATGTGCGAGGAACAATTTCCGACAGAAACCTGAGCAGCTCGACAGCTTTCCTGGGAGGGCTGTGAGCCTCGATTGGCGGGGCTTTTGACCTTCCCTGGAGCAGCGTCCGGTTCAAGCTAGACGGTTTTGATTTCAATTCAAGTTGCGGGGAACGGTGAAGGAGCAGGCTGGCGGTTTCGCTTTTCTGCCGAAGGGAATAGCGCAATCAGGCGGTAATCACGTCCCGCTATAAGCCGGCCCAGGGACAGGGCCCCCCGGGCTTCTCGACATCGGTGGAGGTGAATGATGTTCCGCCCCGGACACCTGGATATCCGCAGCGAGCCGCTGGGCATGTACCCGGCTTATCGCTTCGACCTGGACTATGCACTGCGTCAGGACGATGACGGCCCCTATGTGCACTTCGACCTGGCCGGTGAGGTCAGCGGGCGGCCCTTCCATGACCGCTTCCGCCTGCACCGCGACGTTGCCTACAACTTTCTCCACCGCGCCTGCCGCTGCCTGCGACGGCACGGCCTGGCATCGGGCGCGCTCAAGCCCCTGGCCCATCATCGGGACTACGTGCGGGTGTTCGATGACCTGCGCGCGCAGTTGCACGCGGCACCGGGAACGCCGGTGGACCTGGAGCGATTCCTGCGGGAGCGGGAGGGGTGACGAAGAGCCCGGCGGGTGGCCGGGCTCTTCACCGATGACGGCGGGCGGGTGGCCCGGCGCCTGGCTGCAGGGCAGCCGATCGAGGGAGTGACCCGCTGGCGGCTTGTGACCGCTGCGGGCGGGCACCTGCCGCTGGCGGGTGCCCAGGCCCGGCGCGTGCCGGGCGGGGGCTGATGAGCAAGGGCTGTGCCAGGCCCATTCCATGGCTGAAGCCCTTGCCCGGCGTGCCCTGTGGCTGGAGAGCGCGTGTGACGCTGGGCGGTTTTCCGCCTAGCCCTCGCCGTCGTCGTTCGGATTTCCGCCGATGAAGGCCAGGTTGTGCTTGCGCAGCTTGTCCGAGAGGGTCTTGCGCGGCAGGCCGAGGGCTTCCGCCAGGCTGCGCATGGAGCTGTGGGGGTTGGCCAGCTCGGCCTGGATCAGGGCTTTTTCGAAGGCTTCCACCTGTTCGCTGAGGCCGCCTCCGCCGAGGGGCACCTCCGGCGCGCTGTTGTCCAGCGCCAGGTCCAGGCCCAGGGCGAAGCGTTCGGCGGCGTTCTGCAGTTCGCGCACGTTGCCCGGCCAGTTGTGGGCCAGCAGGGTGGCGCGCTGGCCGGCGTCCAGCGGGCGCGGCTGGCCGCCGTGGCGGGCCGAGGCGGCTTCGGCGAAGTGGCGGAACAGCAGGAGGATGTCCTCGCCGCGCTCGCGCAGCGGTGGGAGGCGCAGGCTGGCGACGTTGAGGCGGTAGTAGAGGTCGGCGCGGAAGCGGCCCTGGTCGGCGGCCTGGCGCAGGTCTTCCTTGGTGGCGGCGATGATGCGGATGTCCAGCGGGATCAACTGGTTGGCGCCGAGGCGCTCCACCACCCGTTCCTGCAGCAGGCGCAGCAGCTTGACCTGGACGTCGGGGCTCATGCTCTCGATCTCGTCGAGGAACAGCGTGCCGCCGTTGGCGTATTCGAACTTGCCGATGCGGCGCTTGGTGGCGCCGGTGAAGGCGCCTTGCTCATGGCCGAACAGCTCGCTTTCCACCACCGATTCGGCCAGGGCGCCGGCGTTGATGGCGACGAAGGGGCCGTCGCGCCGGCCGGACAGGTCGTGCAGGGCGCGGGCGACCACCTCCTTGCCGGCCCCGGTCTCGCCGAGGATCAGCACGTCGGCCTGGGTGGCGGCGAGGGCGCCGACCTGTTCGCGCAGGCGCTGGCTGGCGGCGGACTGGCCGATGATGCGGGCACTGAGCTGCTGCCGGTCGGAGAGGGCCAGGCGCAGGCTGCGGTTCTCCAGCACCAGGCGGCGCAGGTCGAGGGCACGGCGCACGCTGTCCAGCAGGTCGTCGCTGGCGAAGGGCTTCTCCAGGAAGTCGTAGGCGCCGGCGCGCATGGCCTGCACCGCCAGGGGCACGTCGCCGTGGCCGGTGATCAGCAGCACCGGCAACTGCGGGTCGCGGGCGTGGAGCTGGCGCAGCAACTCCAGGCCGTCGATGCCGGGCATGCGGATGTCGCTGACCACCACGCCGGGCCAGTCGGGGTCGAGTGCGTCGGCGACGCCCTTGGCATCCCCCAGGCTGGCGACCTTGAGCCCGGCCAGGTCGAGGGTCTGGCTGAGGGCCTGGCGCAGGTGCGGGTCGTCGTCGATCAGCAGGACCTGGACGGTGGGGTCGAGGGGTACGGTCATGGGGCGATGTCCTCGGGCGACAGGGGGTTGGCGCCAGGTACGGCGGTGCGCAGGCGCAGGGTCAGCAGGGCGCCCCCTTCGGGGTGGTTGTCGAACAGCAGCTCGCCACCCAAGGCGCGCATGAGGCTGTCGCAGATGGCCAGGCCGAGTCCCAGGCCCTGGGCGCTGGTCTTGGTGGTGAAGAAGGGTTCACGGGCCCGCTGCAGGGCCTCGGCGCTGAAGCCGGGGCCGTTGTCCCGCAGGTGCAGTTCGACGATGCCGGGTTCGGGGGCGGCGGTGCTGATCCAGATGCGCCGCGGCTGGGGTTTTTCGCCCAGGGCGTCGAGGGCGTTGGCCAGGAGGTTGCCGAGCACCTGGCGCAGGCGGGTTTCGCCGGCCTGGACCCAGAGCTGGGCCTCGGGCAGGTCGCGGATCAGCTCCACGTCCATGGCGCGGCGGCGCTTGGCCAGCAGGGCGAGGGCGTCGTCCACCGCCGGCTGCAGGGCGACGCTCTCGGGGGCGTGGCGGTCGCGCCGGGCGAAGGCGCGCAGGTGGGCGATGATCGAGGCCATGCGCCCGGTCAGCTCGCTGATCAGGTTGAGGTTGGCGCGGGCGTCGTCGTGGCGTTGGTGGTCGAGCAGCACCACGGCGTTGTCGGCGTAGCTGCGGATGGCCGCCAGGGGCTGGTTGAGCTCGTGGCTGATGCTGGCGGACATGGTGCCGAGGGCGGTGAGCTTGCCGGACTGCACCAGTTCGTCCTGGGCGCGCACCAGTTCCTGCTGGGCCTGCTCGCGTTCGAGCACTTCGTCCTTGAGGCGGTTGTTCAGGGCCTCCAGGTCGCGGGTGCGTTCCTGCACGCGGGCTTCCAGCTCCTGGCGGGCGCGGGCGTCGAGGGCGATGCGGTCGAGGTAGTGTCTGCGGCGCTGCATCATCAGGCCGATGAGCAGCAGCAGGGCGAGCAGGGTGGCGGCGACGATGGCGTCGGTGGTGCGTACCTGGCGGTCGATCAGCAGGCGCGGGGCGAGGATGCTGACGGTCCAGCCGGTTTCCTGCAGCTCGCGGCTCTGGGTGATCCAGTCCTGGCTGCGCAGGCGCAGGGGCTCGGGCACCTGGGTCGGGTAGGGCTGGTTGGCGGCGATGGCGGCGCGCTCGGCGGCGTCCAGCTCGCGGGTGGCGTGGAAGCGCCACTGGGGGCGGGAGGTGATGATGGCGACGCCGTTGCTGTCGGTGACCATCAGTTGCTCGGGGGTGTTGCCCCAGAGGGACTCGGCGTCGTCCAGGTCGACCTTGACCACCAGGATGCCGATCACCCGGCCCTGCTCCAGCACCGGGCTGGCGTAGAAGTAGCCGCGCTTGCCGGAGGTGGTGCCGAGGCCGAAGAAGCGCCCCTGGCGGCCCTGCAGGGCTTCGCGGAAGTAGGGGCGGAAGGAGAAGTCGCGGCCGACGAAGCTGTCGGCCTTGTCCCAGTTGGAAGAGCTGAGGGTGCGGCCTTCGGGGTTCATCAGGTAGATGACGTCGGCCCCGGTTTCCTCGCGCACCTCACTCAGCAGGCGGTTGGCGGCGTCCAGGCGGGCCGGGTCCTGCGGGGCGGCCAGTTGTTCGCGCAGGGCCGGGAGGTCGGCGAGGATCGGTGGCAGCACTTCGAAACGGCGCAGGGTGCCCAGCAGGTTGGCGACATAGAGGTCGAGGGTCTGCCGGTTCTGCTCGGCCAGGGTGCGGTTGTAGTAGCGGTCGGCCAGGTGGTGCGCGGGCCAGAGCAGGGGGGCGAGCACCAGTGCCAGCAGCACGAGGCTGCGCCAGCGGGGTCGGTAGGGGAGGGTGTTCGCGGTCATGGTGTCAGGATGCGCCCGGGGTGGCGCGCATTATGACACCGGCGCGCTCAGCGAGGGTGGCGCAGGCACGCCTCCAGCCCCTGGCTCCATTCGGGCAGGGCGACGTCCCAGTCGCGCCGCAGCTTGCTGCCGTCCAGCCGCGAGTTGAGCGGCCGTTTGGCGGGCGTCGGGTAGGCGCTGCTGGGGATGGGCTCCAGGCGGGCGCAGGGTTTGCCTCGGGCTTTCAGCGTCTCGGCGATGGCGCTGGCGAAGCCGAACCAGGAGGTCTCGCCGCCGGCCGTGAAGTGGTAGGTGCCCCAGGCCTGGCGGCCTTGTTGCCAGCGCTGGATCAGGGCAGCGGTGGCGGTGGCGATGTCGCCGGCCCAGGTGGGCGCGCCGACCTGGTCGTCCACCACGTTCAGTTGTTCGCGCTCCTGCAGCAGGCGCTGCATGGTGAGCAGGAAGTTGCGCCCGTGCAGGGAATAGACCCAACTGGTGCGCAGGATCAGGTGTGCACCGCCCACCGCGCGGATCGCCTCTTCCCCGGCCAGTTTGCTGCGGCCGTAGACGCCCAGCGGGTTGGGCAGGTCGTCCTCGGTGTAGGGCGCGGTCTTGCGGCCATCGAAGACGTAGTCAGTGGAGTAGTGGATCAGCGGCGCACCCAGGGCTGCAGCCTCTTCGGCCAGCACGCCGGGGGCGGTGGCGTTGAGGGCGAAGGCGGCCTCGGGCTCGCTCTCGGCCTGGTCCACGGCGGTGTGGGCGGCGGCGTTGATGATCAGCTCGGGGCGCTCGGCACGGACCCGCCGGCGAATGGCCTCGTTGTCGGCAAGGTCGAGGCGGTCGCGGCCCAGGATCAGCAGTTCACTCTGGCCGGCGAGGGCCAGCGCCAGTTCACGGGCGACCTGGCCGCTGTGGCCGGTGACGAGGATCTTCACGGGAACACCTCGGCGTCTTCCAGGCGCACGCCGGCCTGGTCCTTGGCGGAGAGCTGGGGGGCTTCGCTCAGTTGCCAGTCGATGGCGAGGGTCGGGTCGTCCCAGCGAATGCAGCGCTCATGGGCCGGGGCGTAGTAGTCGGTGGTCTTGTAGAGGAACTCGGCGAACTCGCTGAGCACCACGAAACCGTGGGCGAAACCCTCTGGAACCCAGAGCTGACGCTTGTTCTCGGCAGAGAGATGCACACCGACCCAGCGACCGAAGGTGGGCGAGCTGCGGCGGATGTCGACAGCGACGTCGAGCACCTCGCCAGCGGTGACCCGCACCAGCTTGCCCTGGGGCTGCTGCAGTTGGTAATGCAGGCCGCGCAGCACACCCTTCTGTGAGCGGGAATGGTTGTCCTGGACGAACACCCGCTGGAGGCCGGTGACCGCTTCGAAGGTGCGGGCGTTGAAGCTTTCCATGAAGAAGCCGCGCTCGTCACCGAACACGCGGGGTTCGAGGATCAGTACGTCCGGCAGGTCGGTCTTGATGACGTTCATGCCAGTTCTCCCGCCAGTTTGAAGAGGTATTGGCCGTAGCCGGTCTTGCCGAAGGCCTTGGCGCGGGCCAGCAGCAGGTCCTTGTCGATCCAGCCGTTCTGGTAGGCGATCTCTTCCAGGCAGGCCACCTTGAGCCCCTGGCGGTGCTCGATGGTCTGCACGTACTGGGCGGCTTCCAGCAGGCTGTCGTGGGTGCCGGTGTCGAGCCAGGCGAAGCCGCGGCCGAGTTTTTCCACCCGCAGGTCGCCGCGTGCCAGGTAGGCATTGTTGACGTCGGTGATCTCCAGCTCACCACGCGGTGAGGGCTTCACGGCCTTGGCGATCCGGATCACGTCGTTGTCGTAGAAGTACAACCCGGTGACGGCGTAGCTGGACTTGGGTTTGGCAGGTTTTTCTTCAATGGAAAGAGCCTGGCCTTGCGTATCGAACTCGATGACGCCGAAACGCTCAGGATCGTTGACCCAGTAGCCGAACACGGTCGCGCCCTTGTCCCCACTGGCCGCGCGCTTGAGCTTCTCGGTGAAGTGCTGGCCGTGGAAGATGTTGTCGCCGAGGATCAGGCACACCGAGTCGCCGCCGATGAAGTCTTCGCCGATCAGGAAGGCCTGGGCCAGTCCATCCGGCGAGGGTTGTTCGGCGTAGTCGAGGCTGACGCCGAAGGCGCTGCCATCGCCCAGCAGGTTGCGGTACTGCGGCAGGTCCTGGGGGGTGGAGATGATCAGGATCTCGCGGATGCCGGCGAGCATCAGCACCGAGAGGGGGTAGTAGATCATCGGCTTGTCGTAGATCGGCAGCAGCTGCTTGGACACGCCGAGGGTGATGGGGTGCAGGCGGGTGCCGGAGCCCCCCGCGAGGATGATGCCTTTCATGCGTGGGCTCCCAGCCGTTCGCGTTGGTAGCTGCCGTCCTGTACGTGGCGGCACCACTCCAGATTGTCGAGGTACCACTGCACGGTCTTGCGCAGGCCGCTGTGGAAGGTTTCCTGAGGGGTCCAGCCCAGTTCCCGCTCGATCTTGCCGGCGTCGATGGCGTAGCGCAGGTCGTGACCCGGGCGGTCCTTGACGTGGGTGATCAGGTCCTCGAAACGGGCGATGCCGGCGGGCTTGGCCGGGGCCAGTTCTTCCAGCAGTGCGCAGATGCTGCGCACCACCTCGATGTTCTTCTGCTCGTTGTGGCCACCGATGTTGTAGGTCTCGCCCACCTGGCCACGGGTCACCACCTCCACCAGGGCGCGGGCGTGATCCTCGACGAACAGCCAGTCGCGCACCTGCAGGCCATCGCCATAGACCGGCAGCGGCTTGCCTTCGAGGGCGTTGAGGATCATCAGCGGGATCAGCTTCTCGGGGAAGTGATAGGGGCCGTAGTTGTTCGAGCAGTTGGTCAGCAGCACCGGCAGGCCGTAGGTACGGTGCCAGGCACGGACCAGGTGGTCGGATGCGGCCTTGCTGGCGGAGTAGGGCGAGCTGGGGGCGTAGGGCGTGCTCTCGGTGAACAGATCGTCCACGCCATGCAGGTCGCCATACACCTCGTCGGTGGAAATGTGGTGGAAGCGGAATGCCGCCTTGCGCTCGGCGTTCAGGGACGACCAGTAGGCGCGGGCGCTTTCCAGCAGGGCATAGGTGCCGACGATGTTGGTCTGGATGAAGGCCGCCGGGCCGTCGATGGAGCGGTCCACATGGGACTCTGCAGCCAGGTGCATGATGGCGTGCGGCTGGAACTGCGCCAGGGCAGCGCCCACGGCTTCGCTGTCGGCGATATCGGCCTTGAGAAAGCGGTAACGGGGATGACCTTCGATGCTGGCCAGTGATTCCAGGTTGCCGGCGTAGGTCAGCTTGTCGAGGTTGAGGACCTCATGGTCCGTATCGTTCAGCAGGTAACGGACGAGAGCCGAACCGATGAAACCGGCTCCGCCGGTAATAAGGATGCGCATATCGTGGACCCGTGGTGACGTAGGAGGGCGTGAGTCGCGAACGGCATATGGTCGTGGATTGTGCAGGACCTTCCAAGTCCTCCCCTGGGCAATGTTGGTATGCCTGAGGATGTGCATTGGCTGGATAGCAAAAAGCCCCGCAATAGCGAGGCTTTCAAAGATGGTGCCGGCACCAGGAATCGAACCCGGGACCTACTGATTACAAGTCAGTTGCTCTACCTGCTGAGCTATACCGGCGAGGGGCGCCATTATAGCGATTGGCTGGGCCGAGTAAACCACCCTTGATGGGAGGGTGTGATGTCGGCCGATGCTTATGCACAAAAGGCATGAAGCTGGGACGATCGTGCAGCGAGCCTGTGACGCTGTTCGCAGAAGTGCAGCAAGTGGCTGTCTCACCAGCGTTTTGTCGACTTGGCCAGAAAGTGAGCGGCTCGGCTGGCGTGGCGGTTTGAAAGCGTTTCGGGGGGTTGCTCAGAAAGCATCAACAGAGTTATCCACAGGTTCTGTGGGCAATTTTTCGCGTTCGGCCAGGAGCATCAGGTTGCGCGGGGTCAGGCGGTGGGCGCAGAAAGGGCCGGCCTTGACCCGGTAGCCCTGCTCTTCCAGATACAGCGCCAGGTCCAGCAGCAGCCAGCATTCCAGGGGGCGCCGGTAGAGGGCCCGCAGCAACTCCAGGTTGCGCACCTGGGCCAGGCGTTGCCAGCCGAGGGCTTCCAGCGCTGCCCAGTCCGGCTCCGTGGTGATGGTGAGCGCGCGAAGGGCTGCCAGGTCATGGCAATACCGGTCGAACGGCTTGTTCAGCCAGGCCACAGGCAGGGATGGCGTGGGCAGGTAGGTGTCGCTGCCACGCAGTTGCCGCTGCAGGTGGTCGAAGGCCAGGCGGCGGGCCATGGAACGGTCGCGCTGGCGGCGGACGCGCGCGCCTGCGGTGACGGTCTCGCTCTGCACCAGGCGCAGGTCCCGGCGGTCCAGGTGGAGTGTGCTGGTCCGCGCGGCGGCGGAGAGCGGGGCGTAGGCCTCGCTGGCAATCCGGTTGTAGCAGCAGGGGGCAATGGCGAGCTGTTGGCAGCCGGCCTGGCTGGCCAACTGCATGAGGCGCACGTGCAGGTCGCCGCAGGCATGCAGGGCGACGGTGGTGTGTTCCGGGGCCAGGCAATGGCCCGTGTCGGGTGCCAGCACGTCCTGCTGGCGGTGCCGGGCCTTTATCGGTAGGCGATCACTCAGGCGTTGCCCGTCTTCCACCAGCTGTGGGTCCAGCTCCAGTGCTGTGAGTTCGCCGTGGCGCCAGGCCAGGGCGCGGCCGAGGTGGCCCTTGCCGGCGCACCAGTCCAGCCAGTGCCGGGGTTGGCGCTGGAAGGTGAGGTGATCGGCGAAGGCGCGGATCTGCTGCCACTTGCGCCCAGGCACATCCAGCTCCAGCCTGGCCGGCCATTCGCCGTTGCCCAGGCTGTCCAGCGGCGGCAGTGCGGTCAGGCTGCACGCTGTAGCGGCCAGACCGGCGAAGGGCGCCGGGGCGTCGGGCAGGTTCAGCTCACCATGGGCGGCTTCGGCCTGCTCCAGTGTCCGGCTGCGCAGCCAGGCCGCGAGTTCGGGAAGCTCGGATTCCCAAGGCAGGACGGGCTCAGTGAAGGGCTCGGGTTGCCAGAAGCGCTGCCCGTCGACGAGGAAACGGTCGAGCGCCTGGAAGCGTTCCAGCAGTTCGGCGCCCTGGAGCGGGGCGGGATGAGGCATCTGGGAGGACGTGTGTGGTGTCGGGGTGCGGAGTATACGCCGCTCCCGGGCGGGAGCGGCGGTCAGGGTCAGCGGCCTTGGCAGGCGTCGACCCGCAGCCATTTTTCCAGCAGGCGGAAGCCGCGTACCAGCAGGAAGGCGATCACCAGGTAGAACATCCCGGCGGCGAAGAAGATCTCCACCGGCAGGTAGGTGCGGGCGATGATGGTGCGCGCCATGCCGGTGAGTTCCAGCAGGGTCACCGTGCTGGCCAGGGCACTGGCCTTGAGCATCAGGATCACTTCGTTGCTGTAGGCCGGCAGGCCGATCCGCGCAGCACGCGGCAGGATGATGTGCACCAGCGTCTTGGCCTGGGACATGCCCAGTGCCCGCGCCGCCTCGATCTCACCCGGCGGGATGGCCTGGATGGCGCCGCGGATGATCTCGGCGATGTAGGCGGCGGTGTGCAGGGTCATGGTGATCACGGCACACCAGAACGGGCTGCGCAGGTACTGCCAAAGGTCGCTGTGGCGTACCGCCTCGAACTGCGCCAGCCCGTAGTAGACGAGGAACAGTTGCACCAGCAGCGGCGTGCCGCGGAAGAAGAAGATGTAGCCGTAGGGCAGGGCGCGCACATACCAGTGGCGGGAGGCGCGTGCGATGCCCATGGGCAGTGCCAGGATCAGCCCGGCGATCACGGCGATGGCCACCAGCTCCAGGGTCAGCAACGCCCCTTCGAACAGGCGCGGCAGGTACTTGATGATCACGTCCCAGTTCATGCCGCGCTCCTCTTGAAGCCGCGCCCGGCGCGTTTTTCCAGCCAGTGCATGCCGATCATGGCGAGGACGGTCAGGCCCAGGTAGATGAAGGCCGCCACCAGGTAGAAGGTGAAGGGCTCCTTGCTGGCGGTCACGGCGATCTGCGAGCGACGCATGATTTCCTCGAGGCCGATCACCGAGACCAGCGCGGTGTCCTTCATCAGGATCATGAACAGGTTGCCCAGGCCCGGCAGGGCGATGCGCCACATCTGCGGCAGGATCAGGCGCCAGAGGATGCGACCGTTGGACAGGCCCAGTGCAAGGCCGGCCTCACGGTGCCCCTTGGGGATCGCCAGGATGGCGCCGCGGAACACCTCGGTGGCGTAGGCGCCGAAGCACAGGCCGAGGGCGATGGTGCCGGCGGCGAAGGCGGACAGTTCCAGGCCTGGCACGCCGATCTTCTCGCCGATGGCGCGCATGAGGTTCACGGTGCCGAAGTAGATCAGCAGCACCCAGAGCAGCTCGGGCACACCGCGCACGATGGTGGAGTAGGTCCCGCCAAGCCACTGCAGCGGCTTCTTGGGGGAAGTCTTGGCCAGCGCACCGAGCAGACCCAGCACCAGACCGAGCGACAGCGCGCAGAGCGCCAGCTTGATGGTCATGAGGGTGCCGGCCGCCAGGGCGGGGCCGAATCCGTGGAGGTCGAGGTTCATCTGCAAGGCTACTGCTGGGGACCGGCGCCGCGTGGGCGGCGCCGGTCAGGCGGGCATCAATAGATGCTGAAGGGGAAGTACTTGTCGTTGATCTTCTTGTAGGTGCCGTCCGCGACGATTTCCTTCAGGGCCGCGTTCAGCTTCTCGCGCAGGGGGTCGCCCTTGCGCACGGCGATGGCGATCTTGTCGTTGTCGAACACCGGCTCGCCCTTGAATTCGAAGCCCTTGCCGGCGTCGCTCTTGAGCCATTCCCAGTTCACGAACTTGTCGGCCAGCACGCCGTCGACGCGCCCGGAGGCCAGGTCGAGGTAGGCGTTCTCCTGGGTGTCGTAGAGCTTGATGTCGACCACGTCGGCCATGTTGTCTTCCAGCCAGGTGCCGGCGATGGTGGCGCGCTGGGCACCGATGACCTTGCCTTTCAGGCTGGCCTTGTCGGTCTTGAAGTCAGCGTCCTTGGGGGCGATGAACTGCAGCTTGTTGGTGTAGTAGGGATCGGTGAAGTCGACGGCCTGCTTGCGCTCCTCGGTGATGGACATCGAGGCGGCGAGGAAGTCGAATTTCTTGGCATTCAGGGCCGGGATGATGCCGTCCCAGTCGGAGGTGACCACGTCGCACTCGACTTTCATCTTGGCGCACAGGGCCTGGGCGACCTCGATGTCGAAGCCACCGACCTTGCCGCTGGCGTCGATCAGGTTGAAGGGCGGGTAGGCGCCTTCGGTGCCGATTCTCAGCTTGTCGGCGGCCACGGCGTGGGTGCCGAAGGCCAGGGTGGCGGCAGCGGCCAGCAGGATCTTCTTGTAGTTCTTCATGCGTACTTGCTCCGTGTTTTAGCGATTGCTGGACATGAATTGTTTGCAACGCGCCGAGGTCGGGTTTTCGAACACCTGCTGCGGCGGGCCCTGTTCTTCCACCAGGCCCTGGTGGAGGAAGACCACCTCGGTGGACACCTGGCGGGCGAAGTTCATCTCGTGGGTCACCAGCAGCATGGTCCGGCCCTCTTCGGCGAGTGCGCGGATCACGTTAAGCACTTCTTGTACCATCTCGGGGTCCAGGGCCGAGGTGGGCTCGTCGAACAGGATCACTTTAGGCTGCATTGCCAGCGTCCGCGCGATGGCCGCGCGTTGCTGCTGGCCGCCGGAGAGCTGGGCGGGGTAGGCGTGGCGCTTGTCGGCAATGCCGACCTTGGCCAGCAGTGCCTCGGCCACCTCGGTGGCTTCGGCCTTGCTCTGGCCGAGCACGCGGCGCGGCGCCTCGATGATGTTGTCGAGGACCGTCATGTGCGGCCAGAGGTTGAAGTTCTGGAAGACGAAGCCGATCTCGCTGCGCAGGCGATTGATCTGGCGGTTGTCGGCGGCCACCAGTTCGCCGGAGCGGGCGGCCTTCAGCTTGAGTTCCTCGCCGGCCACGATGATCTGGCCCTTGTGCGGGTTCTCCAGCAGGTTGATGCAGCGCAGGAAGGTGGACTTGCCGGACCCGGAGGAACCGAGGATGGAAATGACGTCACCGTCGCGGGCGGTCAGGGAAATGCCCTTCAGCACCTCCAGCTCGCCGTAGCGTTTATGCAGGTCGCGGATTTCTAGCGCGGGCGTGGCCTCGGCCATGGGGGTTCCTCTTATTGTTCGGATGCGCTCCGGCTGCGATCGGCCTTCCTGGCGAGGGGGCAACCTAGCATAGGCCCCAGGGGGCGCCAAGGGCGCTTCCGGGGCGTGACCGGACGGTTTCACCGGCTTGTCGCATCGTTGCAGGCGTTTGTCGCGCGAACGCAAGACAGGGCCCGGAAAGCGGGTGCGGCGCACCCTACGCGCAAACGCCTGGCAATTCCAGTGCCGGGCCCTCGCGGTCAGCGGGCGAGCAGGGCGCTGACCTTTTCGCGTAGCTCCTCGAGGCCGAAGGGCTTGGCGATCACGCCCTGGCGGTCGGCGCGGGTAGGGTCCGGGCGGATCGACTCGGCGTAGCCGGTGGCAAACAGCACGCGCAATGCCGGGTGCAGGGTGCAGGCCCGCTCTGCCAGCTCCTGGCCGTTCATGCCGGGCAGGCCCACGTCGGTGAGTAGCAGGTCCACCGGCTGGTGCTCCAGCAGAGCCAGGGCCTGGGCCGCGTCGCCGGCTTCCAGTGCCTCGAAGCCCAGCTCCTCCAGGACTTCCACGGTGAGCATGCGCACCACCTCGGCGTCCTCCACCACCAGCACGCGTGCCTGGGGCCGGGTGTGCTGCCCGAGGGCATCGGCGTGTCGTTCTTCTGTGGGCAAGGAAACCTCCGAGGGGGTCATGACGGGCGCTTGCCGGCGCCGTGCTGGGTGACGGTGCGCGGCGTGTGCCGCTCCACCTCCAGGGTTCGCGCCGCATCGGTGCGCAGGGCACCCGGACAGTGCGCGATGAGGTACCGCAGTTTAGAAGAACACTGGAAGAAAAAATTCCCACAATTTATGTGAACCTTTCCCACGCTAAAAGTGTTCCAAGCGAAGCGATAATGCGCCAGCCATTGGCGGCCCAGGATTCGATTGGTTAATGCAAACACTCGCATTACCATGCCGGTCCCGCAGTTTTCCCCTTCATATCGGTGATTTTCGGCACTAAGCCAGGGAAGCCAGATGACCAATGATCTGACAGACGAGACGCGTTTCCGCCGCATCCTCGCGCGCAACGTTGCGTTGCCGCTGGGGGTGGGTGTCGCCGGGGCCGCCCTGTTCGTGGTCCTCATCTCCTACCTGCTCTACGTCCTCAGTTGGGTCGAGCACACCGACCGTGTGATCAGCAACGCCAACGACGGCCTGCGCCTGTCGGTCGACCAGGAGTCCGGCATGCGCGGCTACCTGATCAGTGGCAATGCGGCCTTCCTGCAGCCTTATGAGCAATCCCGACCGCATATCGAGGCCGCCATGGAGGGGTTACGCGAGCTGGTGGCGGACAACCCCGCACAGGTCCAGCGGGTGCGCTCCATCGAAGCCCTGCAGGGTGAATGGGACCGCTTCGCCACCGAGATGATCGGCCGCAAGCAGAGCGGCGAGAACGTCACCGACACCGTCAGCGAAGGCCGCGGCAAGCAACTGGTGGACGCCATCCGCGAGCAGTACCGCACCTTCATCAACATGGAGCGGCAGCTGCGCCACGAACGCAATGAAAAGGCCAACTCCACCGCCATCCTCACCATCAGCCTCTACCTGCTGTTCAGCCTCGCCTTTGCCGGTGCCCTGGCCTACTTCGGTCGTCGCGAGCTGGTGACCCTGTCCGCCACCTACGGCGAGTCCTTGGCCCGGCAGCGTGCCCACAGCGAGCACCTCACCCAGCAGCGCTGGCTGGGGGATGGCCAGGCAGCCCTGTCCGAGCGCCTGCTCGGCCAGCAGTCGCTGCCGGTGATCGGACGCAACGCCCTGGAGTTCCTCGCTGCCTACCTGGGCATGGCCGTGGGTGCCCTGTACCTGCGGGAAGAGGGTGGCACCCTGCGGCGCGTCGCCAGCTACGGCCTGGAGCGTGACGACCAGGCGCCCGACCGGCTCATGCCCGGTGAAAGCCTGGTGGGGCAGGCGGCCCTGGAGAACCGCGTGATGGCCCTCGACGAGCTGCCCGCCGGCTACCTCAGGGTCGCCACCAGCCTCGGCCAGACCGACGCCGAAGGCGTGCTGCTGGTGCCCACCCACAGCGACGGGGTGGTCAACGGCGTGCTGGAACTGGGCTTTCTTCGGCGCCTGTCCCCCCGTGACCAGGCGCTGATGCCACTGATCGCCGGCAACCTCGGCACCGCCATGGACGCATCCCGCTACCGCCAGCGCCTGCAGGAAGTGCTGAGCGAGACCCAGCAGCTCAACGAGGAGCTGCAGGTGCAGCAGGAAGAGCTGAAGACCGCCAACGAGGAGCTGGAAGAACAGTCCCGCGTGCTGCGCGAGTCCCAGGCCCATCTGGAGACCCAGCAGGCCGAACTGGAACAGACCAACGAGCGCCTGGCCGAGCAAGCCCAGGAAATGGCCGCCCAGCGTGATGACCTGGACGACAAGAACTCCGCCCTGCAGCGGGCCCGCCTGGAGCTGGAGACCCGTGCAGAAGAGCTGCAGCGCGCCAGCCGCTACAAGTCCGAATTCCTCGCCAACATGTCCCATGAGCTGCGCACCCCGCTGAACAGCTCGCTGATCCTTGCCCGCCTGCTGGCGGACAACCCCGAGGGCAACCTCAACGACGAGCAGGTCAAGTTCGCCGAGTCCATCTATTCCGCCGGCAACGACCTGCTCAACCTGATCAACGACATCCTCGACATCTCCAAGGTCGAGGCCGGCAAGCTCGACCTGCGCGCCGAAAACGCCCCGGTGCGGCGCCTGGTGGAGGGCCTGCGTGAGCTCTTCACCCCGCTGGCCGAGCAGAAGGCCCTGGCCTTCAGCGTCGAGGTGGCCGACGACGTGCCCGAGCGGATCTGCACCGACCGGCAACGGGTGGAGCAGATCATCAAGAACCTGCTGTCCAACGCCATCAAGTTCACCGACCAGGGCGCCGTGTCCCTGCGGGTCGAGCGGGTTCCGGAGGGCATCGCCTTCGCCGTGCGCGACAGCGGCATCGGCATCCGCGCCGACCAGCTGGACCTGATCTTCGAGGCCTTCCGCCAGGCCGACGGCACCACCAACCGCCGCTATGGCGGCACCGGCCTGGGCCTGTCCATCTCCCGTGACCTGGCGCAACTGCTTGGCGGCAGCATCCAGGCCAGCAGCGAGCCGGGCCGGGGCAGCCTGTTCACCCTGGTGCTGCCGGAACACTGGACGCCGGCCGACGCGCCGCCAGCGCCGAAGCCCAAGCCCAGTGCGCCGCCGCCGCCGGCAGCCCGCCCGGCCTTGGCTGCCCCCCTGGCCCCGGCTACCCACGCGCCGATCCCCACCTTCGCGGACGACCGTGACCAGGCTCCGTCGGATGAGCGCTGCGTACTGGTGATCGAGGACGAGCCCAAGTTCGCCCGGATTCTCTACGACCTCGCCCACGAACTGGGCTATCGCTGCCTGGTGGCCCATGGCGCCGATGAAGGCTTCCACCTCGCCGAGCGCCATGCACCGGACGCCATCCTGCTGGACATGCGCCTGCCCGACGAGCCGGGCCTCTCGGTGCTGCAGCGCCTCAAGGACACGCCCCGCACCCGCCACATCCCCGTGCACGTCATCTCGGTGGAGGACCTCAGCGAGGCCGCGCTGCACCTGGGCGCGGTGGGCTACGCGGTCAAGCCCACCACCCGCGAGCAGCTCAAGGCGGTGTTCGCCCGCCTCGAAGCCAAGCTCACCCAGAAGGTCAAGCGCGTGCTGCTGGTGGAGGACGACGCCCTGCAGCGCGACAGCATCGCCCGGCTGATCGGCGACGACGACATCCAGATCACCGCCGTGGAGTTCGGCGAACAGGCCCTGGAGCTGCTGCGCAGCACCCTGTTCGACTGCATGATCATCGACCTCAAGCTGCCCGACATGCAGGGCAACGAGCTGCTGCGGCGCATGGGCAGCGAGGACATCTGCTCCTTCCCGCCGGTGATCGTCTACACCGGGCGCAACCTCTCCCGGGACGAAGAGGCCGAGCTGCTCAAGTACTCCCGCTCCATCATCATCAAGGGCGCGCGCTCGCCGGAGCGCCTGCTGGACGAGGTCACCCTGTTCCTGCACAAGGTCGAGTCGGAACTCTCCAGCGAACGGCAGAAGATGCTCAAGACCGCCCGCAGCCGCGACCGTGTGTTCGAAGAGCGGCGCGTCCTGCTGGTGGACGACGACGTGCGCAACATCTTCGCCCTCACCAGCGCCCTGGAACAGAAGGGCGCGCGGGTGGAAATCGCTCGCAACGGACGTGAGGCGCTGGACAAGCTCGAAGCCGTGGAGGATATCGATCTGGTGCTGATGGACGTGATGATGCCGGAGATGGATGGCTACGAAGCCACCCGGCGCATCCGCCAGCAGCCGCGCTGGGCCAAGCTGCCGATCATCGCCGTCACCGCCAAGGCGATGAAGGACGACCAGGACCTGTGCATCCGCGCCGGCGCCAACGACTACCTGGCCAAACCCATCGACCTGGATCGCCTGTTCTCGCTGATCCGTGTCTGGCTACCGCGTCTGGAGCGCATCTAGATGGCCGACCGCACCCAGGAAATCGAGCTGCGCCTGCTCATCGAGGCGATCTACCTCAAGTACAGCTACGACTTCCGCGACTACTCGGGCGCTTCCCTCAAGCGTCGGGTGCTCTACGCCCTGCGGCAGTTCGACTGCGCCACCATCTCGGCCCTGCAGGAGCGCATCATCCACGACCCGCAGGCCTTCCACGAGCTGCTGCAGTACCTGACGATCCCGGTCAGCGAGATGTTCCGCGACCCCTCCTACTACCTCGCCCTGCGCCAGGAAGTGGTGCCCATCCTGCGCACCTACCCCTCACTCAAGGTGTGGATCGCCGGCTGCAGCACCGGCGAGGAGGTGCACTCCATGGCCATCCTGCTGCACGAGGAAGGGCTGCTGGAGCGCACCCTGATCTACGCCACCGACATCAACCCGCGCTCCCTGGAGAAGGCCCGGCGCGGCATCTACGCCCTCGACGACATGCGCAAGTACAGCGAGAACTACCGCCTGGCCGGCGGCCAGGGCTCGCTGTCGGACTACTACACCGCCGCCTACGACGGCGCCCTGTTCGACAAGCTGCTGCGCGAGAACGTGACCTTCGCCGACCACAGCCTGGCCACCGACAGCGTGTTCTCCGAGACCCAGCTGATCTCCTGCCGTAACGTGCTCATCTACTTCAACAAGCAGCTGCAGGACCGCGCCCTCGGCCTGTTCCACGAATCGCTCTGCCACCGCGGCTTCCTCGGCCTGGGCAGCAAGGAGAGCCTCGACTTCTCCGCCTACGCCGGCCACTTCGAGGCCCTCAACCGCTCGGAGCGGGTGTTCCGCAAGCTATGAACGGGCCCCAGCGCACGGCCGTGGTGGTGGGCGCCTCCGCCGGAGGGGTGGAGGCCCTGCTGCAGGTGTTCGCCGGGCTGCCGGCGGGCTACCCGCTCACCCTGGCCTGCGTGCTGCACCTGCCCGAAGGGCGCGAGAGCCTGCTGGCCGACCTGTTCGCCCGGCGCCTGGCGGTGCGCGTGCGCGAGGCCCGGGACAAGGAGAGCCTGGCCCCCGGCACCCTCTACGTCGCCCCGCCGGGCTACCACCTCTCCATCGAGCGTGACGCCAGCTTCTCCCTCAGCCGCGAGGAGCCGCTGCACTTCTCCCGGCCTTCCATCGACATCCTCTTCGAGTCCGCCGCCGACTGCTACGGCGAGCGCCTGGTGGGGGTGCTGCTGACCGGCGCCAACGAAGACGGTGCCCGCGGGCTGGCCTACATCCAGCAACAGGGCGGCCTCAGCGTCGTGCAGGACCCGCACGACGCCCAGGTGCCGACCATGCCCGAGGCCGCGCTGGCCACCCACCATCCCGACCACATCCTCCCGTTGCGGGGCATCCGCGACCTCCTGGCACGACTGGACCCATCCCATGCCGAGTAATCCACCAAGCAAGCTGCTGATCGTCGACGACCTGCCGGAGAACCTGCTGGCCCTGGAAGCCCTGATCAAGGAGGACGGCCGCGAGGTGCACCAGGCCGCCTCCGCCGATGAGGCCCTGGCCCTGCTGCTGGAGCACGAGTTCGCCCTGGCCATCCTCGACGTGCAGATGCCGGGCATGAACGGCTTCGAGCTGGCCGAGCTGATGCGCGGCACGGAGAAGACCAAGCACATCCCCATCGTCTTCGTCAGCGCCGCCGGCCGCGAGCTGAACTACGCCTTCAAGGGCTACGAGAGCGGCGCGGTGGACTTCCTCTACAAGCCGCTGGACGCCCACGCCGTGCGCAGCAAGGTGGCGGTGTTCGTCGAACTGAACCGCCAGCGCAAGCTGATGGCCCAGCAACTGGACGCCCTGGAGGCGGCGCGCCGCGAGCAGGACACCCTGCTGGCCGAGCTGCGCGCCACCCAGGCCGAGCTGCAGCGCGCGGTGCAGATGCGCGACGACTTCATGTCCATCGTCTCCCACGAGCTGCGCACCCCGCTCAACGGCCTGATGCTCGACACCCAGCTGCGCCAGAACCACCTGGCCAAGGGCAACGTCGCGGTGTTCACCGAGGCCCGCCTGCGCACCCTGTTCGACCGGGACGAACGGCAGATCCGCAGCCTGGTCCGGCTGATCGAGGACATGCTCGACGTCTCCCGCATCCGCACCGGCAAACTCTCCATCCGCCCCGAGCCCTGCGAGCTGGGGCAACTGGTGCGCCATGTGGCGGAGAACTTCGCCGCGCAGATGGAGGCCGCCGACTGCGCGCTGGACCTGCAGGTGGAGGACGGCGTCACCGGCGTGTGGGATGCCTTCCGCATCGAACAGGTGGTCAGCAACCTGTTCAGCAACGCCCTGCGCTACGGCACCGGCAACCCGGTGCAGGTGGTGGTGCGGCGTGATGGCGAATGGGCGCGGGTGACGGTGCGCGACCAGGGCATCGGCATCTGCGCCGAGGACCAGAAGCGCATCTTCCAGCAGTTCGAACGGGCCGGCGGCGCCGACAAGGTGGCGGGGCTGGGGCTGGGGTTGTTCATTTCCGAGCAGATCATGCTCGCCCACGGCGGCCGCATCGAGCTGTGCAGCACGCCGGGGGTGGGCTCCACCTTCAGCCTGCTGCTGCCGACTGCCTGAGGCGGCTCAGGCCGCCAGCGGCCGCGCCAGGGGCAGGTGCAGGGTCGCTACCAGGCCGCCTTCCGGCTTGTTGTGCAGGCTGGCACTGCCGCCCAGGCGCTCCATGATCATCGCCACGATGGACAGGCCGAGGCCGGCGCCGTGGCTGTTGCCCTCGCTGTAGAAGCGCTGGAACACCCGCTCCAGCTTGTCCGGCTCGATGCCCGGGCCCTGGTCGTCCACGGCCAGCAGCAGTTCATCCCCTTCCCGCCGCAGCGACACCCGGATCAGCCCGCCGGGGGGCGAGTGGTTGACCGCGTTGGCCACCAGGTTCTGCACGGCGATGCCGATCACCCCGGCATCGCTGTCCAGGTGGTATTCGCCGGGCTCGATCTCCATGGCCGGTTCCATGCCCTTGCCGATGATCCAGGGGGTGAGTTCGGCCAGGGTGTCGGTGACCACCTTGGCCAGGTCGATGGGGGTGCAGGGGCGCTGGGCCAGCAGCGGCTCGACCCGGGCCATGGTGAGCAACTGGTTGACCACCCGGCTGAGCCGGTCCACCCCGCCGATGAGGAAGTCCAGTGCCTTGCGCCGGTCCTGTTCGTTCTCCGCCTGCAGGGCGTTCTGCGCGTGCAGCCGGAGGATGGCCAGCGGCGTGCGCATTTCGTGGGCGGCGTCGGCGATGAAGCGGTGCTCGCGGCGCAGCAGCGCGTCGATCTGCCCGAGCAGGCGGTTCAGGGCCGCCTGCATGGGTTCCAGCTCCCGGGGCAGCGGCACCAGTTGCAGCGGTTCGAGGGATTCGGCATGCCGCGCGCGGATCACCCGCGCCATGTTCTGCAGCGGCTTCAGGCCCCAGCCGATGGCCAGCCAGACCAGCAGCGCCAGGGCCAGGCTGCCCACCAGGAAGGGCGCCAGGGTGTGGCGCACGATGCGCGAGACCAGGTCGCCGCGCACGTCGTTGCGCTCGCCCACCCAGATCAGCACGTGCTGCTCCGGCACCGGCAGGAGGAAGCCGCGCCACTGGCGGCCGTCCAGGGTCAGGTTGCTGAAGCCCGGCTCGCGTAGCGGCTGGTCGAACTGCGGGGCGCTGGGGGTGCGCACCAGCACGTCGCCGTTCTCCCGCCACACCAGGAAGGCCAGCTTGCTCTCGTAGGGGTGGCCGACACGGTGCTTGCCGGCCTTGGCCAGGGCGTCGTTGTAGGCGGCGTAGAGGGCCTGCCGCTCGGGGTCGGCCAGCGGCATGCTCATCACCCCCTGGAGCAGGCGGGCGTTCTGCGCCAGGTGGGCGTCGTAGATCTCGGCGATCTCGTGGCTGCTGTCGTGGTGGTTGTACAGGGCGAGCAGGCCGGTGCCGAGCAGCAGCAGCGCCATGACCCGCCACAGCGTGCGCTGGCGCAGTGAACTCATGCCTGGCCTTCCACCAGGTAGCCGATGCCACGCACGGTGCGGATCAGCTCGCTGAAGAGCTTCTTGCGCAGGTGGTAGATGTGCACTTCCAGGGTGTTGCTCTCGGCCTCTTCCTCCCAGCCATAGAGCAGCTGGGTCAGGCGCTCGCGGGTGAAGACCTTGCCCGGCTGGGCCAGCAGTTCGTGCAGCAGCAGGTATTCCTTGGGCGTCAGCACCACGGTCTGGCCGTTGTAGGTGACCTGCTGGCTGGAGGGGTCGAGGGTGATCCCGGCGTGCTCGATCAGCACCGTGGCGCGGCCCGTGCTGCGGCGCAGCAGGGCGCGCAGCCGGGCCTTCAGTTCGTTGAGGTCGAAGGGCTTGACCAGGTAGTCGTCGGCGCCCGCGTCGAGGCCGGCGATGCGGTCCTCGGTGGCGTCGCGGGCGGTGAGGATGAGCACCGGCAGGGTAGCGCCGCCGCCGCGCAGGCGCCTGAGCAGCTCGATGCCATCCAGGCGCGGCAGGCCGAGGTCGAGCACCACCAGGTCGAATTCCTCGGTCTGCAGGGCGTGCAGCGCGCTGGCGCCGTCCTGCAGCCAATCGATGGTGTAGCCCTCCTGGCGCAATCCGGTGCGCACCCCTTCGCCGAGGGCGGGGTCATCCTCTACCAGCAGCAGACGCATGCTCAGTCCTGTTTGTCCTTGATGTCCTTGAGTAAAGCATCGATCTCGGCGCGGCGGCCCTTGTCGGCCAGCTCGCGGCCGGGGCGCGGCGCGGCCTGCAGGGCTTTCTGCAGGGCTGCGCGGGCCTCGCTGTAGCGGCCCTGGCGGGCCAGGTGGTCGCCCCAGAAGTAGAGACTGTCGATGCCCTCGGGGTTGATGTGCAAGGCCTTGTTGAGCAGCGCCTCGGCCTTGTCGGCATCGCCGAAGCCGATGGGCCAGCCGGGCACGCGGTCATACAGGGCGGCGAGGCTGGTGTAGGCCGAGCCCTGCAGGGCATTGGGGTCCACGGCCAGGGCCTGTTCCAGGCTGGCGCGGGCGTCCTTCACCTTGCCGAGGGCGCCGAGCCCGCCCTGGGCGCCGGCCCAGCTGCTGGTGACGATGCCGTTCCAGATCCACGCTTCGGCGGCCTTGGGCTGCTCGCGGGTGAAGGCCTGGGTCTCCACCGCCAGCTTCTCGAAGGCGTTGGCGCGCTCTTTCTCGGGCAGGTTGTACTGGATCTCCGCCCAGCGCTGCTGGATGGTGGCCAGGCGCTGGGTGCTGGCGGGGTCGAGGGCCCAGGCCAGCCGGGTGGCCAGCAGCAGGCCGATCAGCATCAGGCGTTTCATTTCGCGTGCTCCTTGTGGTTGGCGTCGCTGTAGCGGCGGATCAGGGGAAGCTGCTTGCGCAGGGCGCGGTCGACCAGGCCGGGCAGCATGCCGTTGAGGCGCACGAAGAGCTTCTCCGGCCAGCCCAGGTAGAGCTCGCTGCGGTTGTTCTGGATGGCCTGCAGCACCGCCGAGGCGACGTCGCGCGGGTCGTCCATGCCCACCTTCAGGGCATCGTTGAGGGCCACGGCGGCATCGCTGTTCATGCTGGTGCGGGTGGCGCGGGGGGCGACGTAGAGCACGTCCACCGGGGTGTCCGCCAGTTCCCGGCGCAGCGCTTCGGAGAAGCCGCGCAGGGCGAACTTGGTGGCGCAGTAGGTGGCGTAGCCGGGGTAGCCGATGGAGCCGTAGGTGGAGCCGACGTTCACCACCAGCGCCTGGCTCTGCTCGCGCAGCAGCGGCAGCATCTGCCGGGTGAGGTGCAGGGTGGCCTTGAGGTTGAGGTCGATCAGGTCGTCCAGGGCGGCTTCGTCGAGCTGGTCGAGCAGGGCGAAGCGGTTGATCCCGGCGGCGTTGATCAGCAGGTTGGCGCCGCCCATGGCGCGCGCCCTCTCGACGATCCGCTGGCGGGCCTCGGGCTCACGCAGGTCGGCGCCCAGCCAGCGCAGCTTGTTGGGGTAGCGCTTGAGCAGGTCGGCCAGCGCGTCGCTCTGACGACTGACCGCGATCACCAGGGCACCGGCGGCGCACAGCTGCTCGGCCAGTTGCAGACCGATGCCACCGCTGGCACCGGTCAGCACCACGCGGCACTCAGGCAAGCGCATGTCGCACCTCGTTCGGGCTCACCTGGGCGCGCGGCAGGCCGAGGAACATGTCGGTGTAGAGGCGGTAGACCACCTTGGCGGCGTGGATCACGGCGTCCTGGTCTTCCGCGCGGTCCAGGCGGTTCATCAGGCTGCGGTAGGTGGCCATGTGGTCGATGTCCAGGGCGCCGTGGGAGCTCAGGTAGCTGAAGGCGGTGGGCGGCAGGCCCAGGCTCTCGCGGATGGTGCCGGCTGCCTGGGTGGCCAGGGCGATGCTGGTGCCTTCGAGGACGTTGACCATGCCGAACAGCCCCACCGGGTTGTCACGGGCGATCAGGTCATAGAGGAAGGCCACCATCAGCTCGATGGACAGGGCCGGGCGGCTGTTGCGCACCTGCTCGGCGTCGCCCCCGCAGGCGGCGATGTCGTTGAGGATCCACTGCTCGTGGCCGTACTCCTCCTCGATGTATTCGCACACGGCACCGCGCAGCCATTCCAGGCGGCCCGGCAGCTTGGCGCCGCAGGCCATCATCAGCGGTACGGTGTGGCGCACGTGGTGGTAGGCCTGGGTGAGGAAGGCGACGTAGCCCTCCAGGCTGACGACGCCGGAGAGGGCGTCACGGATGACCGGGGCATTGAACAGGGCCTGGCGTTCCTGGGCGGTGGCGTCTTGCAGGGTGTCGAAGAAAGACATGGTGTCGAACCTCATTCGTTGACGAGTTCAAAAAGGGAATCGCGGTAGTGGGCGAGGATCTCGGCGCGGCGTGGGCGGCCGTTGGCGGTGAGCATCCCGTTGGCGGTGCTGAAAGGTTCCGGCAGGCGCTGCCAGCTGTGGATCCGGGCGTAGTCGGGGAGGGCGGCGTTGCTGCGCTGCACGGCCTGCTCCAGGGCGTCGTCGCTGGCCTTCGGGTCCAGCGGCCAGAGCAGCGCCAGGTTGTGGTCCAGGCCCTCGCCGTAGACGAACGCCTGGAGGATCACGCCGCCCTGGGTCAGCTCGGCCTCGATCCACTCGGGGTTCACGTTGCGGCCGAAGCTGGTGATGAATTGGTTCTTCTTGCGCCCGGCCAGGTACAGGTAGCCGTCTTCGTCGAAGCGGCCGAGGTCACCGGTGGGCCACCACTGGCCCTGGAACGGCGGCTCGCCCAGGTAGCCGAGCAGGGTGCTGCCGCTGACCAGCACTTCGCCGTCCTCGGCCAGCATCACCTGCACATGGGGCAGCGGGCGGCCGACGCTGCCGGCACGGTGGGCTTCGGGGTGGTTCAGGCACACCACCGAGGCGCATTCGGAGAGGCCGTAGCCCTCGAACACCGGCAGCCCCACGGCCTCGGCACGCTCCAGCAGGCTCGGGGCGACCCGGGCACCGCCGACGGCGACGAAGCGCAGCGGGCCGACCTTCATCAGGCCGCGCTCGACGGCAGTGACCAGGCCCAGCAGCAGTTGCGGCACCAGGATCATGCTTTCCGCACCGCTGAGGGCGATGCAGCCCAGCAGGCGCGTCCAGTCGACGCCGCTGGCGCCGTTGATGCCCACCTGCGGCTGCGGCAGCACGGTGAGGCTGGCCCCGGCGATCAACGCTGCGTAGAGCCCGAGGTTTTCCAGCAGCACCGCCAGGGGCAGCACCGCCAGGTACTTGCCCGGCTCGGTGGAGCGGCTGGCCTGCTCCAGCTGATGGGCCACCCGCAGCATGGCTTCGGCCGAGAGGCACACGCCCTTGGGCGAGCCGGTGCTGCCGG
Source organism: Pseudomonas sp. ENNP23 (assembly GCF_001728945.1). Classification (NCBI taxonomy): domain Bacteria; kingdom Pseudomonadati; phylum Pseudomonadota; class Gammaproteobacteria; order Pseudomonadales; family Pseudomonadaceae; genus Pseudomonas; species Pseudomonas sp. ENNP23. The sequence goes on along the minus strand of NZ_LYSP01000006.1, from coordinate 76,609 downwards.
AGGTGTAGGTGATCTTCGCGGTACCGGCTGGCAACTGGCTGGCGCCCGCAACCGGGCGGTGCCAGAACGGCTGGCCCCAGGTGAAGCCGGCGCTGCGCAGCTCGTCGCTCAGTGCGTCACCGGCCAGCACCAGGCTGGCCTGGCTCTGGGCGAGGCAGTGGGCACGCTGGGCGGCGCTGAAGAAGGGCGGCAGGATCACGCAGGGCCGCTCGGCGAACAGCGCCGCCAGGTCCCAGAACAGCGCTTCGGGGCCGTTATCCAGGGCGAAGGCGAAGACGCCAGCGGGCTGCTCGCGCAGCAGGGCGACGCGGCTGTCCACTTCGTCCAGCAGCTGGGCGTAGCTGTAGCTGCGCTCGGTGCCGCGGACCGCCACCTGGTGCGCCCGCTCGCGAGCGTGCTGGCTCAGGAGGTCGTGGAACTGTCGGACTTCAGGCTGCATGGCCGGCCTCCGCGAGGAGCAGGGGAAACCCCAGGCGCTGGAACACCCCCTGGCGCTCCAGTTCGTCGTGGCCGTAGCGGATGTCGCCGGCATAGACGCGGGGCTGCAGGGCGTAGTAGCTGCCCCAGCTGGCACCTTCGCCACCCAGGCGCTCCGGGTCGGCTTCGGCCAGTTGCACCGGCTCCAGGCCGAGGCGGCGGAAGCTGTTGATCAGCCCGGCGGCCCCGGTGAAGGAGACCCAGCGCAGGTCGCGTGCGGCCAGCAACCAGGTGACGGCGATGATGATCAGGCGAGCGTTGCCGGCGTTGAGCGAGCTGAGGTTGCCCACCTCAACCAGTTCGACGCGGTCGATCGGGCGGCCGACGGCCTGGGCCACGGATTGCTCCAGGGACGCATCCAGGTAGCGCTCGAGAAACAGCGGCCCGCTGGCGGCGACGCGCATGCCGGCCACGGCGGTCAGTTGGCCGGTGGCGTCACGCAGGGCCAGCAGCTCGGGCAGGAAGTGCTGCACGTCGGCATCGTGGGCCTGCTCGAAACGGTCGTGGACGAAGGCTTCCAGTTCGGCACGGGCCGGGTCGTCGGCTTGGTGCAGGGTCAGGCTGTAGCGGCGCTCGCCCAGCCCGAAGTGAAGGGGGAACAGGGCATTCCATTCCAGCTCAGTCATGTGGCGCACCCATCGGTTCGTTGGATGGTGCGCAGTATCGGGAGGGATTCTGAAGGCAGTCTTAAGGTGGCTTAAGGCTGGAAGAAGTTTTTCGAGGGCGGGGAGCGGGTTGCCCGGCCAAAACGCAGGCAACAAAAAACCGGCGCTAGGGCCGGTTTTCTGTGTGTTCCTGATGATGCCTGGCACCACCTGGAACTGAATGGTGGTGCCCAGGGACGGAATCGAACCGCCGACACGGGGATTTTCAATTCGCCGGTGTCGCCATTTCACCAGGTACCAGTAAGGCTCCATTGAGTCACGGTACATTACAGTAAATCACTATAAAATCAACGCATTAGGTCTCGATGCGTCACAGTCGGAAAAATCCGTACTGTACCGGTAGTGTACCTCCAGACACCACCTCTTAGGGAGTGTATGTCCTTGGAGCAGCAGGTACTGGATGACTCATCTTTCAGCGGCGATTGAACGGGATGATGCTAGCCCCGTCAGCAGTAGCGTTGGCAGGTGCCTTACGGGCGAGTCCTGCTTTGAGTCTGGATAGGTTTACGACAGATGCTCTCTGACTCAGATAGCCATCAGGCAAACCTGTAAGCCGCTCGATATCAGTTGCCGCCAGCCCTATGTGGTTTGGTACTGACTCCACCGGCATAACGCCCGAGGACGCTAACAGTTCGATTGTCCTTTTCAGCAGACGAGGTTGTTCGGGGGCTCGTGCATCATCACCCGGTTCGGATTTGACTCCCCAACGGGCAGAGCGCCGTTTGAAGAGCAGTGTCTTTGCCTCCTGGTCAATGATCCCCAATGCCTCCAGTCGCATAATGATCGCGGCTACAGAGACACCCCAGCGCTGCTTCAGCAGGAGCAAACTGTCCAAGGTAACTGGAGTCTTCACTTCTGCTGCAAACGCTTCTGCAGGCAGTAAAAAGGCTCCAGCAAAGCGATGTGCCTGCGACTCCATCTGCTTGTATCGAACTGGATCTGTTGAGCGGTCAATGCCCTTGTGCAGTACGAGGTGTCCCAATTCGTGCGCTAGATCGAATCGGCTGCGGAAGCCGTTGGCCTTGTCTGCGGACAACAGAACCATAGGACGCTGCAGCGCTGCACTCCACGCGGATAGGCCTTCAATAGGTGCAATCCCTGTTTCTTCGCGGATTAGAATGACCCCTGCGCCTTCGACTGCAAGGGCGAGATCTGGAATTGCCCGCCGGCCGAGGTTCCACAGATCTCGGCACTCACAGGCCGCCTCTTCGATGTCAGCATCACTGATTTGCTCTGGTGCTTTGAACTCCCGGATAGGCAGGTTCACTTCCGGGAAGTCCACAAACTCTTCAAGCGCGATTGAAATATCTTGAGCCCACTCAAGACGTGCTTCGAGCATATCGCGTGCAGCCACATGGGCAGATGCGTTACTACGAAAAAGCGGTACAGACACCTTCGTGGGCAACGGTCGTGTAAACCACTCCGGGCTAACATTTATGACGGATGCGAGCCGTTCCAACGTCTCTGCCTCCGGTGCCTGTTGCCCCGACCTCCACTTGCTAACGGTTGCGGGCGAAACGCCGACCATTGCCGCAAGCTGTACTTGAGGTAAACGACGGGCCGCGAGAGCTTGGCTCAGGCGGCCCGGGTTGAAACCATTAACTCCCCGACTCATGACTGATCTTTCCGATTTTTTGCTGCCACACCAGGCTTGAGCTTCGGTTTCGCCGTATCTGGCTGTAGTGGATTTTCGATCTCGAAGTAGCGAGAGCAGAAACGCTCTAAGGGTTCCTGGAAGATCCAGGACTTCATCTCTTTGTCCGGTACTGCAACATAGATAACCTGTGGCGTATCTGGCTGAATCTCCATCGATCCGCTGAAGGCAGCCACGAAAAACAGAGACGCCTGTGAGACTGGCTGAGCATCAAAAAGTGCTGGCTGTATGAATTGTTCAATTGCCCGGTTGGCCTCAGCCAGGTGTCGACGTGTGATGCTTCGGCGGGCGTTGTTCCAAACTCCAGCAGAAATGTTGAATCGGCTCAAGGCAATCACGCCAGAGCGACCTACAACAAGGCCATTGCCTCTGATCGGAGTCGGATTGGCATTTCCAGCAACGAGCGCATCATTGAAAGCTTCGTTCATATGGAAATGACGCATCTGACCTACTGCGTTCTTCACATGCCCCTTATTCATGCCCTTTGCAGATGCGTAGCCCCGCATAGCTCCAGTGTTCAGCGCGTCCTCAACGCCCAGCATGAGATCGCGGGGAACGTTTCGCATGATGAATTCAGCAATAGCCTTGCTACTACGTTGGGACATTTGGAGTGCTCACTAGGTTTCGTTATGCGGGATTCTACACTCAAAAAGTTTCGTGTAAAGCGTTCTTGAGTCGCGGTAGCTTTCTTGTGGTCCGGCTTGGTGCGTCTCGCAGCCACCTAGCGCCAGACCGCAGCGGATGCGTGTCAGAACCCAAACCCTTGGTACCATCCGATCCCTCGGGCGAGTAGCAGGCCAAACACGAATGTCACAATGCAGAGTGGCCAGTTCAGCATCGTAGTGATGGCAGATAGGCGCTTGGATACGCTGTTATAGTGCTTGCGATAGTAGGCTTTGGATGCCTTCAGTCTGGAAGCTTTCTCCCGGATAACGTCTAGTTCGCGCCAAGCCTGGCTAAGTGCAGAAAAGCCATAGCAGGGCTCGATGTTCGGCCAATGGCTGTAGGGGGCGAGATCTGCCACGGTGAGATCGGGGGCGGAGCGGCCGCCTGCACCAGGTGTATCGGTCCAGATAAATCTGATTCCAGAATTGGTGTAGAGCTTGTTACGGCGCTCACGATTTTCTGGCCCTGCATCTCCAGCGATTACCATGATTGGGACGATTCGAGCAGACGGATCAAAGCTTTTTGCCCAGCTAGTTATCTTATGAAATAGGTAGGTGCCTATGTGCAGGCCACGGAGGGCAGATTCAATCATTACGCTTCCGTTGGTCAGCTTTACGCTATTGTTATAGCTCCTAAAGTTTCCACCCATGGTGCTGACCACCATACCTTCTCGGTGGCCATAAGGATGCCCATATAGGTAGGTAGCCTTGACATCTATGCTGGCCTCGACATGTGTTTTGTCTCCCACTTGCTGTACGTACTCGCGCGTTTGGGTCTCAACGAGAAGGAAATGCACGCGTTTACTGTGGGACAGAGACTCCGTTACGGAGATGATCTCGAAGTCGCTATTGTCCCTTTTATGGCTGGCGTTGATTTGTACGCAGGCAGCTGGAGACGTTATCTCTGACATGCTGAAGCTATTCCTTATGAACTGAACCGAATCCTGGCTTTGGATGAAACCCATCCGATCTAAAGCTACCCTTTCTGCCGATTTTAGGCGAGTTAATGGCGCTATCATTGTCAGACCGCTCGTAATTAGCGGGGCATTCATTTGGAGTTGACGAGAATGGCGAGCAAAGTCGTCCAACTTGTGTCGATAAGCGGACGAGAGCCGCCACCACGATTTCGCTGCCCTCTTCCGGAGACGATGCATTCAGAGGTGGAGTTAATAGGTCTAGAGGAGTGGTTGGGGGCCTGTGCTGTGAAATTTCAAATAAACAGCGTGCAGTACCAGGATATCTTTTCATGTTTAGACGAGGCTCTGCTTGTTACAGGGCTGCTGCGCTCGCCAGTGGTGGGGGCAAGTGACATTAGGATTCTGGCGTCTAAGAGTGTGGAGGGGAGCTACGGTTCGGCGACTGAGTGGGGCCGCTCCAGATTAGGTGATGCAGCTCTGCGCGATTTGTTGAGTTGGTGGGCGCTGTAAAGAATAGAGTTGGCTGGCCCCATCTGGCCGATAGTTAGATGAGGCCAAGAGTATCGCCGTCTAAGTTGCTGAAATCATATTTTGCAAAAAGCGTTTGAAGGCGCGCTCAGCACTTTTATGGTTGGCGACTTCGGCATATGCCCCGACAACCTTTTCGCAAGCCGGGGCAAGAAGGTTTCGTAAGGCTTTGAGTTCGGATTCAGCCCGAGGGCTCTCCAATCGTGGGTTGGCGCTTACTAGTACATCGTCCAATACAATATCGGGTATAGTTTTCTTAGCCATTTGGGACCCTCCTTCGGTCTCGGGTGGTAGGTGCTGGTCGGGGTTGCCGCCCTGACCAGCACCGCTTCCTTACTCTACTTTCCCTCCCTGTTTCCGTCCAGTCTGTCTGTATGTTTGTTTTTCTTTTTTTAAAAAAGAGCAGACATACAAACAAAGGGATGAGTCTTCCATGTTTAAGTTATTGTTATTTAAGGTATTTTTGTTGTTATGGTGAATGTTTATGGGGCGTAAGGTGAACGTTTCTGGGGCTAAGGTGAATAGATATGGGGCGAAAGGTGAAAGCTTATGGGGTGGAGGGTGAAAGTCTATGGGGAGCCATGGTGAAAGGATATGGGGCAAAAGGTGAATGCTTATGGGGTGTAAGGTGAATGTTTATGGGGCGTAAGGTGAAAGCTTATGGGGTATTGTAGTTTTTTATTGATTCCGTGAGGTTGATAAAAATAAATTCTATTCGGGGTTTGTGATGTGTTTTATTGGGCTAAACCCCGAGCGATTTCGGTGTGACGAAATTTTCCTCGGGGTTTAATAGGTCTTTTCTCATGGGAGACCCCGAGTGGGGCAAAAGCCGCTTAATTTTGCGCTTGTTGACGTACTGCTTGGCTATCGAGAGCATTTGAGCACCTGTCGAGATATTACAAAGGTTGCTCAAAATGAACGCGGTTACGATCACTCAACAGAGCCACAAAGCAAAATTTGAACAAGACTTTTTGAATCGATTTGGCCCGTTAGTTTCGCAAAGCCAGCTTGCTGATCTATTGGGGATGACTGCTAGAGGATTGAGCACATTTCTATGGCGCAAAACTGAACTGGCTAAAGGTATTTGTGAGTGCCGAGTTAAAGTTGGTCGGAGAGTGCTTTATCGTACTGTAGAGATTGCGGGGCTACTCGCATGCCAACAGTAAATTTCGATGCGATTCTAGGTTCACCTGCATTCACGCGATTTACGCATCGCGCCTTTTATCTGCTGTTGCTACTGACTAACTTGGGCGCTCCACTAGGCCAACATCGTGTTTGGGGTGGATTGCCAGGCTGGTGGGTGTTTCCCACAACTGCCGTACTGGCCCTTTTTGCCGTGCAGCAGTATTTGTCCGGCGGGAGTCAGTTTTATGCGCTCGCCGGTATCCCGTATGCCCTGCTGTATGTGCATGACGCTCTTTGCACTCCCTTAGTTCTACCGCCAGCACAGCGGAGAGCGGCCAGATGAGAAAATCACTGCTGCTCTGCCTATTCCTGACCGCGGTTCTTGGGGGAACAGCACATGCTGACTCCCCTGGCGGACTGAGCCAATTCACCCCGCCACCAGGTGACACGTCGGTCGACTTTCTGGAAGAAGTGTTCGGCTCAATCGTGGGGACCATCCACTCTGGCGGGAACGTAGAGGGCGGCGAGACCGAGGACGTGCTGGGCAGCATGATGTCCGTGTTCGGTGGTGCCGTCATGTTCTTGGGCATGCTCTTTATCGCCTACACCACGATCAAAGGCACCGTCGATTCCGCTCAGGATGGCGAGGTCCTCGGACGGAAGATGAGCGACATCTGGATTCCATTGCGTACCGCTGCAGGCGGCGCCTTGCTGCTACCTCTTGGGCATGGCTATTCGCTTATCCAGATCATGGTGCTATGGCTTGCGATTCAAGGCGTCGGGGTTGGGGATGCAATCTGGAGCCAAGCCGTCGACCAGATCGGCAAGGACGGGATGCTGTCGCGGCCGCTGATCCCTGACTCCCGACCGCTCGCGGCTAACATCCTGAAATTCGAAGTCTGCACCGCAGCAATGAACAAGCAGTTCGAGGCCTCTGGCCGGTCAACTCGCATCCAGGCTGTCGCATCCACCCGCAAGGTCGTCAATACCGGGGAGATCGACGTCGACATCACCGATGCCATACCGGTCTACGGCGGCATCAACATGGTGCAGAAGTACAACAAGGCGAGCTATAACGTCACCGACTACAAGTGGAAGGCCAGCGACAACTCCTACATCAACCCCGATGTGTGCGGCGCCCTCACCTGGAAGCAATCCTGGGAGGCCTCGGAGGGCAACAGCAACACCAAGGTCATCAAAGAGCCGATTCTCGCGGCACACGCCAAAGCCATCCAGCAGATGATCCAGGATATCCGGCCGACGGCACAGCAGATCGTCGCCGGGCAAAAACCGGCCCCGGGCGTGATAGACGCCGCGGCGAACACCTATGAGAACTCGCTTCGCGCCGCCGCCAAGACCGCTGTGATGCAAACCAGTGATCGCGCTGCAGCGGACTTCCTCAAGGCCGCCAAGGACGGCGGCTGGCTGTTCGCCGGCACCTGGTACAACCACATCGTCAAAATGAACGACGTGATGCAATCCACGCTGAACGGTCTGCCGGCAGCCGATCCCATTGCCATCGTCGACAAAGAGACCAAGGAGACGCTCCAGACCTACGCCGATACGATGCTCACTGCCGACGAGTATGCCAAGCACCGCGTCGACTCGGTCCGGAACACCTACTACGCCGAGACCAACGTGCGGGAGCCCCGTGACGGGGAAGGGGCCTGGGAGTACGTCAAGAAGATGATGTCCGCTCCCTTCTTGGGCGCTATCAACCAGATGACCCAGAGCATCGCCGGCTCCAACCTCAACCATATGAGCCAGATGAAGAGCTTCGGCGATGTCATCGTGACAATCGGTGAGGTAATGCTCGCTTCGATGGCCGGTGTGAGTGGGGCTGCAAACTCGCTGGCGGCCAAGGTCACGGTAGGAAGCGTATTCGACGTAGGAGCCGTGATTCAGTTCGCCTCTAGCCTGGTCACGACGTTTGTGCTGCTGTTGTTCTTTTTCGGCGTGACGTTGAGCACCTATGTGCCCATGATCCCCTTTATCACCTGGACAACCTCAATCGTGAACTGGTTCGTTCTGGTGCTGGAGTCTGTTATTGCCGCTCCGCTGTTCGCTGTCGCGCACATCCACCCGGATGGTGATGACACGGTCGGACGTGCTGGCCAGGGTTACATGATGATCCTCTCGCTCGTGATGCGGCCTGCCCTGATGCTATTCGGCCTAGTTGGTGGGATGTTGCTCACCCAGCCTATCGTCGGCTACATCAATGCGGCCTTCATGTCTGTCGTCTCGGGGATCCAGGCGGACAGCATGACCGGCATGGTGAGCTTCATCGCCTACGTGGCCATCTACGTTGTGATCATGACCACGGTCGTGCACATCGTCTTCAGTCTGATTCACTGGGTACCGGACAATATTCTGCGCTGGATCGGTCAGGGCGCGACCGGAGGTATAGCGGATGCAGAGCGCACCGGTGATGGTGGGCAGGACGTGTTTGTGGCCGGGGTTAGGGAAAGCAAGCACGGGGCCGCTGGTGGTCTGGGTGGTGGGGCGAAACACGGCAAAGGGCCAGACAGCTCTACTACTGGGACTCCTGGCCGAGGCATGCCAGACAACAGCACACTGCTGGGCGGTCCGCCCCCAGGAGGTTAATTACCTCTGGGGGCGTGAACTTGCCCCCTCATATCCGCGATCCTCCAGATATCTATCAAAGGCCTTCTGGCGAAGCGAGTCTCTATTTTCCTTTGCCAGTAGCGGAGAGTTAGGAGAAGTCTTTCTCAACTCTTCCAATAGCAGAAGCAAAACATAGTTATTCGCTTCAAAGTGGCCCTGCATAATTTCGATGCGTTCATTCAGCGCGCATACTTGATGTTTCAAATTCTCTGAATGCGAGCGCCATTCATTAATTGCAGCTTCGTATGATGCTTGGGTTGCACGAGAGTGCGCGTAACCAGCAGATAGGCCAACTTGATATCCGGAGGATGACATTGAAAGTCTCCCTATATAAGGCGATGAGAGTATTCAAGCAAAGTGATCGCTGATGTACAAGGATCAGACAAAGAAAAAGTCGCATGTGACCTAAAAAAGCGATTAGTCATGTGTGACCTAAAAAGGATAGGTCGTAAGTGACCTAAAAATAAAACACATTCACGCAGCTGCGTGAATGTGGGCACCGGTCGCCGGAACGGCGATTCGCGTAGCGAAAGGTGCCCCGTCAGCCAGCCGAATCCAATGAGTTAGGTCACAGGGGAGAGCTGTATGAAGGCCCAGGAAGAGATTTTCGAGATCGTAAGAACAGCTCGCCAACGGATAAAGCAGCTGCCGTCCAGAAGCCGATCTAAGGCTACTGATGATGATTATGTTCGCGAATATAATCGTATGGTTGGCGATGAAGGAGCTGATCCAGAAAAACTATGGTCAGCAATCTGTGCAACCAAAAGTAAGTCTACATATCGGAGAAGAGTGGCCGCAACAATACACTGTTGTCGTGTTCAGCTTCAGGAAGCATTGCGTAGCCAGGATGCGGCCCAGCGTGCGGGTGATACGAATGCCCTAAGATACCAAGTGTCAGTGATCGAAGGAGCGATCGGAATCCTAAATATTGTTGAAAGACACAAAGGACAGTGTCCTCTGGAAAATACGGTAAGGCGGAAGTCAAAGCGATCTGACTTGAAATATCTGCCTGGCAATTGGCGGGAGCAATTGTATAAACAGCTCGAGGGCAGCAAGTACGAACTGGCATATCTGGTGGAGGCTGTTTCGGGATGTCGACCAGGTGAGCTCGAGAAAGGCGTTAAAGTGATTTGCAAAGAGAGCGGGCTGCTGACTATCCGGGTCGACAACGGCGTAAAGGTTACTGCTCAGAAAGGGCAGCCTTGGCGAGAAATCACCTATCGAGTCGATCAGAGTCCGTTGGTTAGGGCTCTCTATGAGGTCTGCAGAAAGGTCGCACCGGATACGGAAAAGATCGAGACGGTTGTCGACATCGAGAAAACTACCAACTGGCGTGCAGCGCTGTCGTCGGCTGGGCAGAAGCTATGGCCGAGACTGCAATTCAGGGTCTGCCCGTACCACCTCCGCAACGCCGCGGCTAGCGACTGGAAGCGGGCTGAGCTGAGCGAAGAGGAGATCTCGGCTGCATTAGGACACTGTGTGAACAAGACCTCCAGCCTCTATGGTCAATCCCAGATCGGCCAAGGGGGCGGCGGTTTGTGCCCTGTTGAAGTAAGAGCAGCACGTCCTATCTTGAATACCCGGACTCTATCCTCCCATGTGGGCCGACCCACCCTGAGCCCTAAATGACCCCGCCGTTTACGTGCCATAGCTCAGGCTCGGAGTACCAACCCTCGACCGGCTGCGGCAGCGGAGCTGCCTTGGTCTCGGGTTTACGACTTGAAAAGAACAACTCAATTCAGCTTATGCTGAGTAATCAGAGCGAAAGGAGATGGTAGATGCGGCAGTGCTACTACATTACCCGGGAAGACCTCGGTGATTTCATCCTGTCTCCCGACGTGCGCATTTATGCTGGCCGGGGTTGGTTGCCTTTGGTGCTGAGTGCCAGGTCCGTTGTTGGCGATGCTGTAGTCGTGGCTATTCGAGAGGATGCAGGCGCTCTTAGGATCGAGCTTGGTGGTCGAGGTAATCCCCAGCAGCGTGCGTGGCTGTCTGAGCTACAAACTGCATCCCTATCGATTTGCGAGGTATGTGGGGCCTCAGGGATGCTTCGCTACGAAGGGTTCAAGGATGGCCATGCTGCAGGGTGGCACAGGACCCGTTGCGATGAGCATATTGACACCCGTACTGCTCAAGTTTGCAGTACTCAGTCTGAGGTCTCCAGTGCTTTGTAGCCTTGAATGAGGGTGCCGGTCGATAGGGCCAGGCGAAGAGGGCTGGTGTTCGTTTCAACGAAATCCAGGCTCTTGTAGTATCGCGCTGCGTCATCATCCTTGGCGTCGACCACCACGAAGGCTACCCCAGAGTGCCTAGAGATCACATATACGCGCCGGAAGAAGTCGCTCATGAGGCGCTTACCGACTCCTTTGCCCTGCTGGCTTTTGTCCACAGCAAGGCGGCTGAGCAATACTGCCGGCATCGGGTAGCGGGGCATCTTCTTCATCTGCTCTTCGCTCAGGTCGGACTCGACCACAGACGCATTGGCAAGGGTGTAGTAGCCGATCAGTTGGCCATCCTCGATCAGCATGAACGTCCGCGAGACATTGCGCTTCTCATCCTGGCTGGCCTGCTGGGCAATGTATGTGTTCAGGGCAGGGTGTAGACCGCAGTCAAAGGACTTGCGGTCTACAGAGCGATCGTAAGGAACGGTGATGAAATCCATGTCCTCCAGGCCTTATCGCAGCGCGAGTAGAGCCTGAAGCTTGGCGTTCGGTGCCGGAGGACTGTCGATCAGGTCGCGGGCAACAGCTGAATTGAGCACAGTGAGGCCTTCGAGATCGACCAAGTCGACGACAACGGCTTCCTGGGTGCGCTCAGATTCGTGCTCGATCAGAGCTTGCATCTGTTGCTGCAGCTCTTGAATCTGTTTCTGCATTGCAGCCATCGACAACTTCTCAGCACGGTTGGAAACGTGCTTGGCCTTAACCCCGCCGCGCGCGAGTCGGAATGATTTCACCCAAACAGTCCCGTGCGCAGGTTTAGCTGCGTGCTTGAGTTGCGAGGGGTCGCCGGAAAAAGCGAGCGTCACAAAGCGTCCGCTACCAGCCTCCTGGAACAGGGGCTGGCCTTTGGCGGTTGGTTTGTGGGACTTCGATTTATCGTTCATAGAGCACCTCGTTTGAGCGAATTGTACCATGAAGGCTTGACATTGCTCAGTGGCGAGTGCCTCGGTCGTAAATGACGCTACTCAATCGAGCTGGTGAGGCATGGATGCCGCGCCAGGCGCCGGGCGGCTTTTGGCCCGGGGCCTGGCCACCAGCCCCGGCAGGGATGCCGGTATGTGATTTTCATAGGCGCATGTCCGGTCTTTCTGTTATTGCGGTGAAGAGGGGTCACTCGAAAAGGTCTTTTGCTACTGGGAAGTCTCGTTCCAGAGATAGCTTTATTGCATGTATAGGTTTTCCATCTAAAGAGAAGTTGGGAATACTTAAGGGTAGCAGCTGATCATTCTCAGGGATCTTGCTCTTCTTAATTTCCTCTCTCAGCTCCATTAAGAGCCTACCCAAGACGTTTGCACCAAACAATGTCTCTGCGTCCACTGGTATCGCTCCCCAAAACGTGTCTTTTCGAGACTCTTCCACAATAGGTAGATCGTCGGTTTTCAGTAGTAGCTCAGAAAACGATTGCCAGTTTTGGTAAAGCTTTGCTTTCAGGCACCACCGCATAACTCTTACACGAACTTGGAGCCAATCTTCGCGGGTTTTGTCTCTATATGGCTTCGACCGCATTTTTGCTGTCATAGGGCTAGTTTGCCCTATGATCATTCTCTGAATATCCGGGAGGTGTGGGTATCTACACGCCTGGTATAGCGCTTCAGAGGTAAATATTCGTATGCCATTTACAAGGATTGGGTAACCGCCAGCCATGTTCGACAGGCCGCCAAAGTGTTCCTTCGTTTTGAGGAAGACGATGCTGCTGCTTCGTAAATACTGGCGGTTAGGAATCTTTCGCATATTTGTCTATAGCGCCTCAAATAGGCGCTGTATGGCCGCATCCGCGTTGGTGAACCTCGGGAATAAAGGATACCACGGGTCGCCTACCCAAAGAACCAAGGGGGCGTTGTTAGGGCAGTTTCTATATGACACAAATGTCGCTCCAAATCCTAGCGTTTCAAGAACGCTATTCCCTAGAGGGCGTTGTCTAACGCCTAAGTTTGGGCAGCGTTCTCGAATGAGCGCTCCTTTTGCAAGAAATTCTTGCTCAATAAGGTTTCTGGCCTGTTCAGATGAGAATATTTTAAGGTCTCCATTCCCGCCAGGGGCTCTCATAATCGGTGCGTATTTCATGTTTTGAATATACGCCGTGACTTCGGGGGTCGCAGGTGCGGACGTTGGGCGGAGAACGTCAGAGGTATATGTATATGTTTTTCTATCCTCTACTTCAAATACTCTGAGCCAATTGATAGCAATTTGTTTTCCGCATTCCCGGATTTTCTCATTTAACTTGTCGCGTACAAAGTAGTAGCCTCCTCTATGTAAGGCTATCGCGGCAATATGTATGGTGCACCTCGCGGGGGCTGAGGTTTCGATCCAGCTTTCAAGGTCGTGACGCAATCTATTTCCGGTGTAGATTGCATCGTCTAGATAAAAATAATCGCTGGAGTGTGGAGTATTGATCTTGGCTTCTACTCCTAAGGCGCCTCTGAGTAGCTCTGAGAAGAGTTGAACTAGTTCATGCTGGCTGTTTCCACCTCCTTGGATGTCAAGCAAGGATGCTGAGTTCCAGAAGGCTGTTGGGGCTTCTTTTGTTAGTTCCGGATTGTTAATAAGGCTGGAAAAATTTCTAGATATTTTTTCTTTCGAGAAGTATGTTTTCTCGAGGATGTTAGTAATTTCTTTAAGTATTTCTAGCTGATGCTCAATCGTGAACTGACTTATCCATCGCTCAACGTGTTCATGATCAAGCCTTTTGATCTGTCCATCGCGATAGTCTTTTATTATCCCAACTAGCTTTTCTATGATGGCTTGACGTTCGCTCATGTGTACTCCTTTACGTGCTTTATGCTAGTGGTTGGTTTCGGTTCCCAGCTCGCTTAGTCGTGACTCTAGGTTTTGAGCGTAGATTATTATTAATTGCTCGAATAACCCTAGGTTTTTATCAATGGCTTGATTTAGTTCGCTAGACCTATTTATGTTCTCGATTAGATGATCATTTTCTTGCATTTGCTCCATTCGAATATGGCTTAGCAATCTTATTTGGCAGCTAATGGTTTCGGAGTAATCAAGGAAGTTTGGCGCTTTTGGTTGTGGACATGGAGATGGGCTTGATAGGTCCTCATTAGACTCACCTCTCAGTAGTCTTTGGATGGGCGCCAAAGTGCCTGCGAGATCTTTGCCTAGATATCTTGCTGTTTTGTAGTATAGTATGATTGTTTCTTCACGCCACTTGTCGTGCTCGCTCGTGTAGTTGCTATAGTCTGTGTTTATAAATTTATTCCAGCTGCTTTTGCTGTTTGCTGCTGCTAATAGCTTGCGGAGATTGTTTTTTTCGCTGAATAAGCTGTTTATCGTCTCGCTCGCTGTTTCGTGGGCCTTCGTTAAGAGTTTCTCTTCTCTAGTTTTATTCCACTGGTGATTGACAGTAATTATCCCTCCTGCTGCGGTGGCAAGAACAACTATTATTGCAGCGATTAGGCTTGTTGTTATGTCTGATATTCTTTTTGTCATGATTAGCTGCGTGCTAGTGTCTAGAGGGTAGTTTGGTGGACATCTTGTCGAGTGCTTTTACAAGGTCTTCGGCTCTCAGGTGCGTATAGCGTTTTAGCATCTGCATCGACTTGTGGCCGCTGATGGCTGCAACCTGTTGATCAGAGAAGTGACCACTTTCCACGAGCCTGCTTACGGCCTCATGCCTGAGGTCATGGAATCGGAGGTCGGTCATGCCGAGTCGCTTCTTCATCCCGTTCCAGGCTTTCGAGAAGACATAGGGCCTTCTCTTTTCATCCTTGCCTGGTTCGCCGAAGAAAATGAGATTGGTATCGATGGGGCGTATGGGGTTCTCTAGGGCCTCTTTGAAGGCTTGGGCCGCTGCTTGAGTCAGCGGTACGGTGCGGCTTTCCCCGTTCTTCGTGTCTAGGAGCTTCACCACGCGCTTTTTCAGGTCCACCTGGTGCCGACGTAGTGAGGTTATCTCCGAAGAGCGCATGCCGGTCTCTACGGCGATTCTGACGATCCAGCCGAGCATTGGGTTGTGGTAGGCGTTTACGGCCTGGAACAGTTTCCGTTCTTCGTCCGGGCTGAGCCGTCGATCACGGCCCTCGCCGGGGCTTGGCTTGCGGATATTCAGTACGGGATTTTGGGGGAGCCCGATGCGCCACTCTTGAATGGCCACCGTGAAGAGGTTGCTGAGTAGGGCCAGCTCGAGGCGGACGGTGTTGGCGCTAACGGTTCTAACGGCAACGTCGCTGCCTTCCTTGTATTTCGTGCGGACGGTTTCTTTCAGGCGCTTGTCGCGGTACTCGGCGATCACGTCGGCTGAGAGAGCGGCGAGGGAATACTTGCCGAGGTGGCGGATGAGCGGGGCAGCCTTGGTCTGCTCGGCTTTTTGCGTGGAGGCTTTCTTGGTTGGGGTGACCTCTTCCAGATAGCGTCCCAGAGCTTTCTCTAGAGTGGTCTTTTCGGAAGGGGAGCGGCGCAGGTATACGCCGCGGACCATCTCGTCCTCGGTGGAGCGAGCCCAGTCGTCGGCGTCACGTTTGGTGCGAAAGGTCTTGGAAGCCGTGGGCCATCCTTGCTTGCGGATGACAGCTTTCCAGGTACCAGAGGGGGTTTTTACGATTGTCGCCATCATCATCTCCAGTAGCAAAGTGCCGGCACTGTACCGAAACTGTACCACTGGAGTGTGGGACTGAACCAAGCGTTGCGCTAAGTCCTTGAAATTAGTGGTGCCCAGGGACGGAATCGAACCGCCGACACGGGGATTTTCAATCCCCTGCTCTACCAACTGAGCTACCTGGGCAACGGGGCGCTATTAAACGGATTTCGAAGGGGGGAGTCAAGCGTGTCCTGAAAAATTTTTTCAGCCTTTACGGGCGCTTACGCGCTCGGGGGGACATAGCCCTCGGCCTGGGCGTATTCCTCGCCGGAGAGGAACTTGTCCATCTCGGCCTGGAGGAACTTGCGATCCTCGGCATTCATCATGTTCAGGCGACGCTCGTTGATCAGCATGGTCTGGTGCTTCTGCCACTCTTCCCAGGCTTTCTTCGAGACGTTGTTGAAGATGTCTTCGCCCTTGGCGCCGGGGTAGGGCGGTTTGTCGAGGCCGGGCAGTTCCTCGTGGTACTTGCGGCACTGGACGGTACGGGTCATGGCGAATCTCCTGCATTCAATACGTCGGCGGCGCGCTTGAGCAGCTTCTTGACCGGAGCGGCCAGGCCCAGGCGCGGCGGGGTGGCGAGGTTATACCAGAGCCAGTCGGCATCGGCCATTTCGCGGTGGCTGCCCTCGACGGACACCAGCCAGGGTTCGATGGCGAGCTGGAAGTGGCTGAAGGTGTGGGTCAGGCCGGGCAGCTCGCGGGCCTGGCCGAGCTGCAGGGCGTGCTGCGTGGCGAGGGGGGCGAGGGCGTCGAGGTGGTCCAGCTCGGGCAGGCTCCACAGGCCGCCCCAGAGGCCGCTGGAGGGGCGCCGGTAGAGCAGGATGGCGCCGTCGCGGTTGGCCAGGATCGGCATCAGGGTGCGCTTCTGCGGCAGGGCCTTGCGTGGCTTGGGCACCGGGTAGCGGATCTCCAGCCCCAGCAGGTGGGCCTGGCAGCCTTCGCGCAGGGGGCAGAGCAGGCAGCTGGGCTTGCTGCGGGTGCAGAGGGTGGCGCCCAGGTCCATCATCGCCTGGGTGTAGTGATTGACCCGCTCAAGGGGGGTGAAGCGCTCGGCGACGGCCCACAGTTGCCTGGCCACCTTGGGCTCGCCGGGGTAGCCCTCCTGGGCGACGTAGCGGGCCAGGACACGTTTGACGTTGCCGTCGAGGATCGGGGCGCGCAGGCCCATGGACAGGCTGGCGATGGCGCCGGCAGTGGAACGGCCGATGCCGGGCAGCTCGGCGAGCTGCTCGACGTCGCGGGGGAATTCGCCGCCGTGGCGCTCCATGACGATCTTTGCGGTCTTCTGCAGGTTGCGTGCGCGGGTGTAGTAGCCGAGCCCGGTCCACAGGTGCAGCACTTCGTCCTCGGGGGCTTCGGCCAGGTCGCGCACGGTGGGCAGGGCGGCCATGAAGCGGTCGAAGTAGCCGAGCACGGTGCTGACCTGGGTCTGCTGCAGCATGATTTCCGAGACCCATACCCGGTACGGGGTGATGCCCTGTTGCCAGGGCAGGTCGTGGCGGCCGTGGAGGTCGTACCAGGCGAGTACGGCGCTGGAGAACTGCTCGGGTGTCATCGTTTGAACAGCCCCTTCAGTGCGTCCTTGAGTTCCGGGCTGACCTTGTCACCGAGCTTCTCTTCGAGCTTCTCGCTGAGCTTGTCGCCGGCCAGCTTGGCGGCGATCTTGCCGATGCCCTCCTTGTCCAGGCGGCAGGCCTTGGCGCCGATCTCCAGCGGGCCGCGGCAGAGCAGCGGCCATTCCAGGCCGACATAGCGCTCATTGACCTGGCAGGCCGGGTCGGCCATGGCGCTCTTGTCGCCTTCGATGACGATGCCGGCGCGGTAGTCCATGCCCAGCACGCGCAGGTCGACGTCGCCGTTGCCGTTGAGGGTCAGGCCGGGGATGCGCGCCTTGAGATCGGGGTTGCTGGCTACGCCGTTGGTGACGGTGAGGCTGCCGCGCAGTTCCTTGAAGGGGGTTTCCTTGCCTTCGTACTGGGTGCTCAGGGTCTTGCGATTGAGCAGGGCGATGCCCTGGCAGAGCTGCTGCTCCAGGTTGGCGTCGAGCAGGGCGCCGTCGTTGAGGACGAAGCTGGCGGTGCCGTTGAGGGCGTCGATCCAGGCCTTTTCGCTGTTGCCACGGGTGCGCAGGTCGGCGTTGAGGTCCAGGGCGCCGCGAACCGGCGGCTTCTGGTCGAGGGCCTTGAGGATCTTCTCCACCGGCACGTGGCTGATGCGCTTGCGGGCGCTGAGCTGGGGCACGTCGCTGCGCACGTCGAGCTGGGCGCTGGCGTCGAACTCGCCGCCATAGAGGCCGCCGCGCAGTTGTTCCAGGGTGATCTGGCCGGCCTTGCCGCGGGCCTTGAGGCGGGCGTCGGTGATCGGCAGCTTGTCCAGCGTCAGTTGGCCGAAGGCCAGGTCGGCCTCCAGGTCGAGTTTGCGCAGGCTGTCGATGGGCAGCAGCGGGGCTTCGCTCCAGGCCTGCTGAGTGGGCTTCTCGGGCAGCGGGGTGGTGCCCTGGCCGGCACTGGCGACGGTGCCTTGGATTTCGGCCTGACGGGCGCTGGCGTCGTCCTTCTTCTTCGGCGGCAGGTAGCGGTCGAGGTCGAGCTTGTCGGCCTTGAGCTGGGCACGCAGGGCCTGGCGCTCGATGTCGGCCACCGCCAGGCGGCCGCTGAAGCTGCTGTCGTCGAGCTTGAGGGTCAGTTGTTCCAGGGCGATGTCGCGGGGGCTGCCCTTGAGCTGGGTGACCAGCTCGAAGTGCTTGAGGGTGTTGGCGTCCTGCATGGCCGGCAGTTCGACGCCGAGGCCGCTGAGGAATTCGCGCAGGTCGAGCTGGGCGATGGACAGGCCGCCTTCCAGGCGCGGGGTCTTGTCCAGACCTTGGACCTTCAGTTCACCCAGGGCGCGCAGTTGGTTGGCAGAGAGCTTGAGGCCGTTCCACTCGGCGATGTTGGCACCGAGGTCGGCCAGCAACTGGCCCTGGGCGCTGAAGGTGAGGGTCTTGCCCTTGAACGGCTCGCCCGAGGCTTCGCCGGCGAGCTTGGCGTCTTCCAGTTGGTAGCGCTTGAGAGCGCGGTCGAAGCGCAGGCTGGCGGTGAGTTCGCTCTTGGCGCGCAGCACCGGCTGGTTGGTGCCGAAGAAGGCGCTGAGCTTGAAGGGGATGGCGGCGCCTTCGCGGATGGCGCCGGTGCTCAGTTCGATGCCTTCGGCGGTGTACTGCCTGCCGGTCTTGGCGTCGGTGTAGTCCACGCGGGCGTTGCTGACGGTGAGGCTGTCGATGTCCAGCTTCAGTGGGCGCTCGTTGCCGGCGGGCTTGGGCTGTTCCGCCGCTGCGGGGGCGCCTTCGGCGGCTGGTGCAGGCGTGCTGGCGGCCTGGGCCGGGCGGCCGATGTCTTCCCAGTTGCCACGGCCTTTCTCGTCACGGGCCAGGGTCAGGTTGAGGCCTTCGACGCGGATGTCGCTCATCTGCACTTCCTTGCGCAGCAGCGGCATGACGCGCACGGAGAGGCCGAGCAGGGCCAGGTTGGCAAAGGGTTTGTCGGGGCTGGCGGCGCTGGCCAGGGTGGTGTCGTGCAGTTCCAGGCCGAGCCAGGGGAACAGGCTCCAGCCGATGTCGCCCTTGAGGTCCAGCTCGAGGTTGGCCTTGTCGCGGGCGATCTGGCGGATTTCATCCTTGTAGTCGTTGGGATCGAACAGGTGGGTCAGGGCGAAGCCCAGGGCCACGATGATCAGCAACAGCCCGAGGAGCAGCAGGCCCAGGAGTTTGCCGATGGATTTCATGGACGAGTCCTTGTGATGAGTGCCGGGGGAGGGGCGCGAGTATAGCGCCAGCGGTTGTGCTGTTTGATGGCCAAACGCGGCGACGGTTCACCGGACTGGCGCCTGCGGCCCGCTGCACTGGCGCGTGCCGTCGCGTGACGGGTACGGCGGCTGGTCTAGGCTGCGCTGCACAACGACAAGAACGGGAGATGCGCCATGAGCGTGGCGGTGCTGGCTTTTCCGCTGTACATCCTGCTGATCCTGCTGGAGTTGGCCTACGAGCGGTACAGCGGGCGCTCCACCTACCGCCTGGCCGACGCGGCTACCAGCGTCAACACCGCCGTGCTGCGGGTGTTGCTGGAGGGGCCGCTGCGCCTGCTGCTGGTGCTGCCCTACGCCTGGCTCTATGAGCACGCGCGCCTGCTGGAGCTGGACCCCACCTCGCCCTGGGTGTGGCTGGGGGGCTTCGTGGCGGTGGACTTCTGCTTCTATTGGGCGCATCGCACCCTGCACCGCTACAACCTGCTGTGGGGGGCGCACCAGCCGCACCACTCCAGCGAGGATTTCAACCTGTCGACGGCGCTGCGCAAGGGGGCGTTCCAGACCGCCTTCGATTGGCCCTTCTACCTGCCCCTGGCGCTGCTGGGGCTGCCGTTGCCGCTGTTCCTGCTGCTGCTCGGGGTGCAGTTGGCCTACCAGTTCTGGATCCACAGCCAGCACATCGGCCGCCTCGGCTGGCTGGAGAAGGTGCTGGTGACGCCGTCCCTGCACCGGGTGCACCACGGGCAGAACCCGCGCTACATCGACCGTAACCACGGTGGGGTGTTCATCCTCTGGGACCGGCTGTTCGGCACCTGGCAGGAGGAGGACGAGCCGGTGGTGTACGGGGTGACCACGCCGGTGCGCACCTTCGACCCGCTGCGCCTGCAGTTCAGCTGGTGGCGCCTGCTGTGGGCCGATGCGCGGGCGACCCGTTCCTGGTGGGACAAGCTGCGGCTGTGGTGGATGCCCACCGGCTGGCGCCCGGCGGACGTGCGCCAGCATCCCTGGCCGTCGATGGACGAGCCCCGCCATGAACCGCGCCACGGGGCGAGCCTGACGGGGTATGCGCTGGCGCAGTTCCTGGCGATCAACCTGCTGGCGCTGGCGTTTCTGCTCAGCGTGCGCCAGGCCCTGGCCTGGGAGCCCTGGCTGCTGGTGCTGGCGATCCTCTGGGGCTGCGTAAGCCTGGGGCTGCTGTTCGACGGGCAGCGTCTGGCACCCCGGCTGGAGGGCACGCGGCAGATGGGGCTGGCCGCTCTGGCGATGGGCTGGGCGCTGTGGGCGGGCGGCCCGGCCTGGGTCGGCTGGGTGCTGGCGGGGTTCCACCTTGCCAGTTTGCTCTGGCTCGGCTGGCTGCTGCGGGAGCGCCCGTCGGTGGTGCCGGCCTAGCCGGCTGGGTCGAGGGGCAGGTGCAGCCGGGCGGCCAGGGCCTGGGCTTCCAGATGGTCCTGGGGGCCCTGCAGGCGCAGTTCGCAGCCGGCCTCGCGGGCCAGCCGGGTGGCCTCGTCCAGCAGCCGACGGGCCACGCCTCGGCGGCGGGTGACGCTGCGTACGCACAGGTGGGAGATCCGCCAGGCGTTGTTTTCGCAGCGCAGCAGGGCGGCGCCCAGCAGGCGGTCGTTGAAGCGGCCGGTCAGCAGCCTGCCCTCTGCCAGGCCCTGTGCCACCAGGTCTCCGGCGTCGGCGTAGGGCGGCAGCAGCCAGGCCGGGGCGTCGGCGTAGATGCGGCCCAGGTCGGTACGGTCCTGTTCGCTGAGCTGGACGGGGCGTTCGACGATGACAGGCATGGGTGTCCTTATTGAGGCCAGGGGGTGGGGTCCGGATAATACGCGCCGCAGGCTGAATCATCGTGGGATTGTTTCGCCTGCTCGTGTGAGTTTTTGGGCGGTGCGTGGGGAGACTGTGCGCACCGCCCGACCCACCTGCGTGCATATCAAAAAAACAGGATAACGACACAATGAGCAGTACCCTGAGCTTGGGCGGCGATGCCGCCCGGCCCGCGTTCCTTTCCAAGGAACGCACCATCGCCCGACCGGGCTTCAACCGCTGGCTGGTGCCGCCGGCTGCCCTGGCCATTCACCTGTGCATCGGCATGGCCTATGGCTTCTCGGTGTTCTGGCTGCCGCTGTCCAAGGCCATCGGCATCACCGCGCCGGTGGCCTGCTCCCCGGAGATGGGCTTCATCGCCCAGGTGTTCGCCAGCGACTGTGACTGGCCGATCTCCATGCTGGGCTGGATCTACACCCTGTTCTTCATCTTTCTCGGCTGCTCGGCCGCCATCTGGGGTGGCTGGCTGGAGCATGCCGGCCCGCGCAAGGCTGGTCTGGTCTCGGCCTTCTGCTGGTGCGGTGGCCTGCTGATCTCGGCCTTCGGCGTCTACATCCACCAGATCTGGCTGATGTGGATCGGCCTGGGGGTGATTGGCGGCATCGGCCTGGGCCTGGGCTACATCTCGCCCGTCTCGACGCTGATCAAGTGGTTCCCGGACAAGCGCGGCATGGCGACCGGCATGGCCATCATGGGCTTCGGCGGTGGCGCCATGGTCGGCGCTCCGCTGGCGGCCGAGCTGATGAACCACTTCGCCTCGGCTGAGTCCGTGGGCGTGTGGCAGAGCTTCGTGGTGATGGCGGTGGTCTATTTCATCTTCATGGTGGGCGGTGCCCTGGCGTACCGCGTGCCGCCGACCGGCTGGAAGCCCGAGGGCTGGACCGCGCCGGTGAAGAAGGCCAGCAACGCGATGATCACTAAGGGCCACGTCCACGTGAACACCGCATGGAAGACCCCGCAGTTCTGGCTGGTCTGGGCCGTGCTGTGCCTGAACGTCTCTGCCGGCATCGGCATCATCGGCATGGCCTCGCCCCTGCTGCAGGAAGTGTTCGGCGGCAAGCTGATCGGCAACCACCTGAGTTTCAATGAGCTGGACGCCTCGCAGTTGGCGCAGATCGCCGCCATCGCGGCCGGCTTCACCGGCTTGCTGAGTCTGTTCAACATCGGTGGTCGCTTCTTCTGGGCGTCCTTCTCCGACCTGATCGGCCGCAAGGCGACCTACTTCGTGTTCTTCGCCCTGGGCTTCCTGCTCTACGCACTGGTGCCCTGGACCGGCCACCTGGGCAGTGTGGCGTTCTTCGTCTTCTGCTTCTGCCTGATCCTGTCCATGTACGGCGGTGGCTTCGCCACCGTGCCGGCCTACCTGGCGGACCTGTTCGGCACCCAGATGGTCGGCGCCATCCACGGCCGCCTGCTGACCGCCTGGGCCTTCGCCGGCATCCTCGGCCCGGTGCTGGTGAACTACATCCGTGAGTACCAGTTGAGCGTGGGGGTCGAGCGCGCTGCGGCGTATGACATCACCCTGTACATCCTCGCCGGCCTGCTGGTGCTGGGCTTCCTGTGCAACCTGCTGGTGCGCCCGGTGGCACCGAAGTACTTCATGACCGACGCCGAGCTGGCCGCCGAGCGCGCCATCGGTCATGACGCCAGCCAGGGCGCCCAGGTGCTGGAGTGGTCGGCCGACCCGTCCAGCCGCCCGCTGGTGATCGCCGCCTGGCTGGCCGTCGGCCTGCCGCTGGCCTGGGGTGTGTGGATCACCCTGCAGAAGACCGCCGCGCTGTTCGGCTGATCGTCCCTGCACCGGGCGATGTCGGCGTCTTGCCGGCATCGCCCGGCTTCCTCCGCCGATCGGCTTCAAGCCTGTGGAAAACTCGGCCTATAATGTCGCCCCTTTCGCCCAATGATTTTGCGGAGTTGGTGATGGCCGAACGTAAGGCATCCGTTGAGCGCAACACCCTGGAGACCCAGGTCAAGGTCTCGATCAACCTGGACGGCACTGGCAAGGCCCGCTTCGACATCGGCGTGCCCTTCCTCGAGCACATGCTCGACCAGATCGCCCGCCATGGCCTGATCGACCTCGACATCGAGTGCAAGGGTGATCTGCACATCGACGACCACCACACCGTGGAAGACGTTGGCATCACCGTCGGCCAGGCCTTCGCCCAGGCCATCGGCGACAAGAAGGGCATCGTCCGCTACGGCCATGCCTATGTCCCGCTGGACGAGGCGCTGTCCCGCGTGGTCATCGACTTCTCCGGCCGCCCCGGCCTGCAGATGCACGTCCCCTTCACCCGTGCCACCGTCGGCGGCTTCGATGTGGACCTGTTCCAGGAGTTCTTCCAGGGGTTCGTCAACCACGCTCTGGTGACCCTGCACATCGACACCCTGCGTGGCCACAACACCCACCACCAGATCGAGACCGTCTTCAAGGCCTTCGGCCGCGCCCTGCGCATGGCCATCGAGCTTGACCCGCGCATGGCCGGCCAGATGCCGTCCACCAAGGGCGTGCTCTGATGCAGACCGTCGCAGTCATCGATTACGGCATGGGCAACCTGCACTCGGTTGCCAAGGCTCTGGAACACGTCGGCGCCGGTCGGGTGCTGGTCACCCGTGATGCCAGCGTGATCCGCGAGGCGGACCGCGTGGTGTTCCCCGGCGTGGGGGCGATCCGCGATTGCATGGCCGAGATCCGCCGCCTGGGCTTCGACAGCCTGGTGGCCGAGGTCAGCCAGGACCGCCCGTTCCTCGGCATCTGCGTCGGCATGCAGGCGCTGCTGGAACACAGCGAGGAGAACGACGGGGTCGACTGCATCGGCCTGTTCCCGGGCCAAGTGCGCTTCTTCGGCAAGGACCTGGCCGAAGCCGGCGAGCCGCTTAAGGTGCCGCACATGGGCTGGAACGAGGTGCAGCAGAGCGTGGCACACCCGCTCTGGCACAACATCCCGGACCTGGCGCGCTTCTATTTCGTGCACAGCTACTACATCGAGGCCGGCAACCCCAAGCAGGTGGTCGGTCGCGGTCATTACGGCAAGGACTTCGCCGCCGCGCTGGCCGAGGGCTCGCGCTTCGCCGTGCAGTTCCACCCGGAGAAGAGCCACACCCACGGCCTGCAGTTGCTGCAGAACTTCGCCGCCTGGGACGGCCGCTGGTAAGCCCATGAGCCGCGGGAAGAAGGCCCCCAGCCTGCAACTCGACGCGACCCAGACCCAGGACGCCGTACTGGCCATCAAGCGTTTCATGGCCGACCGCTTCGAACTGGAGCTGGGTTCCTTCGAGGCCGAGGAAGTCCTGGACTTCTTCGCCCGCGAATTCGCTCCGCATTTCTACAACAAGGCGATCTCCGACGTGCAGGCGCACCTGAAAGACAGGTTCGACAGCATCGAGAGCGACTTGTGGGCGCTCGAGAAAGCCTGAGCGCACCGCCGACTCCACTGACTTCGAACAGGTTGAACCGATGCTGATTATCCCCGCTATCGATCTGAAGGACGGTGCCTGCGTGCGCCTGCGCCAGGGCCGCATGGACGACTCCACGGTATTCTCCGACGACCCGGTGAGCATGGCCGCCAAGTGGGTGGAAGGGGGCTGCCGCCGCCTGCACCTGGTGGACCTCAACGGCGCCTTCGAAGGCAAGCCGGTGAACGGCGAGGTGGTCACCGCCATCGCCAAGCGCTACCCGAACCTGCCGATCCAGATCGGTGGCGGCATCCGCTCCCTGGAAACCATCGAGCACTACGTCAAGGCCGGCGTGAGCTACGTGATCATCGGCACCAAGGCGGTGAAGGAGCCCGAGTTCGTCACCGAGGCCTGCAAGGCCTTCCCGGGCAAGGTCATCGTCGGCCTGGACGCCAAGGACGGCTTCGTCGCCACCGACGGCTGGGCCGAGGTGAGCAGCGTGCAGGCGGTCGACCTGGCCCGCCGTTTCGAGGCCGACGGCGTCTCCGCCATCGTCTACACCGACATCGCCAAGGACGGGATGATGCAGGGCTGCAACGTCGAGGCCACGGCGGCCCTGGCCGCTGCCAGCCGCATCCCGGTGATCGCCTCCGGCGGCATCCACAACCTGGGCGACATCGAGAAGCTGCTGGCCGCCAAGGCGCCCGGCATCATCGGTGCCATCACCGGTCGCGCCATCTACGAAGGCACCCTGGACGTCGCCGAGGCCCAGGCCTTCTGCGACAGCTACAAGGGTTAATCACGCGCAACGGCGCGCGCGGCGCAGCCGGCACCAGAGGGTTCCTGTATGGCTTTGGCTAAACGCATCATCCCCTGCCTCGACGTGGACAACGGCCGCGTGGTGAAGGGCGTCAAGTTCGAGAACATCCGCGACGCCGGTGACCCGGTGGAGATCGCCCGCCGCTACGACGAGCAGGGGGCCGACGAGATCACCTTCCTCGACATCACCGCCAGCGTCGATGGCCGCGACACCACCCTGCACACCGTCGAGCGCATGGCCAGCCAGGTGTTCATCCCGCTCACCGTGGGCGGCGGCGTGCGCACCGTGCAGGACATCCGCAACCTGCTCAACGCCGGTGCCGACAAGGTTTCCATCAACACCGCCGCGGTGTTCAACCCCGAGTTCGTCGGCGAGGCGGCCTCGCGTTTCGGCTCTCAGTGCATCGTGGTCGCCATCGACGCCAAGCGGGTCTCCGCGCCGGGCGAGACGCCGCGCTGGGAAATCTTCACCCACGGCGGTCGCAAGCCCACCGGGCTGGATGCAGTGGCCTGGGCGGCGAAGATGGAAGAGCTGGGTGCCGGGGAAATCCTCCTGACCAGCATGGACCAGGACGGCGTGAAGAGCGGTTACGACCTGGGCGTTACCCGCGCCATCAGCGAGCGTGTGCGCATCCCGGTGATCGCCTCCGGCGGGGTCGGCAATCTCGAGCACCTGGCCGCCGGCATCCTCGACGGCAAGGCCGATGCGGTGCTGGCCGCGAGCATTTTCCATTTCGGCGAATACACTGTTCCGGAGGCAAAGGCCTACTTGGCCAGCCGGGGCATCGTGGTGCGCTGAGCACGATTCTTGCCTTCATTTATGCTTTGGCTGCAACCGTGATCCGGTTCGCAGCCTGGGCAGCCGAGGCCGATAACCTGTACCCGGGTCAGGCCCGTTGGTTTTACCCATCCTCCTTACAAGGTAGTTGCATATGTCGAAACGCCTCCTGCTCGCCCTGGCGAGCACTCTCCTGGTGCTGGCCGGGACCGTTCGCGCCGAAGTGGACGAGAACTACACGGTGGTGCTCCTGACGGAGAACTTCCCGCCTTACAACATGGCGATCAACGGGAAGAACTTCGCCCAGGAAGACAACATCGACGGGATTGCCGTCGACATCGTGCAGGAAATGTTCAAGCGCGCCGGGGTCAAGTACAACATGACCCTGCGCTTCCCCTGGGACCGCATCTACAAGCTGGCGCAGGAGAAGGCCGACTACGGCATCTTCGTCACCGCCCGCCTGCCGGAGCGCGAGGCCGCCTTCAAGTGGGTCGGCCCCATCGGCCCGGACGACTGGGTCCTGCTGGCCCGTGGCGACAGCACCATCAGCGTCACTAGCCTGGAGCAGGCCAAGCAGTACAAGGTTGGCGCCTACAAGGGCGATGCCATCCATCAGGCCCTGACCGAGAAGGGCATCGAGGCACTGACCTCCCTGCGCGACCAGGAAAACGCCAAGAAGCTGGAGAAGGGCCAGATCGACCTCTGGGCCACCGGCGATCCCGCTGGCCGCTACCTGGCCAAGCAGGAAGGCATCACCGGTCTGAAGACCGTGCTGCGTTTCAACCAGACCCCGCTCTACCTGGCGCTGAACAAGAACGTGCCGGACGAGGTGGTCAAGAAGCTCCAGGACGCCCTGGAGCAACTGCGCAGCGAAGGCTTCGTGGACAAGACCATCAACAGCTACCTGTAAGAACCTCGCGACCGGCCCTGAAGCCGGTCGCTTGCCATTGGATGGCGGGACGGGCTGAGTGAACGTCTGTGGGACCGTGCCCACGCAGGGATGCCGCTGGCCATAATCACAACACCAACGCGAGCGGTAGAACGATGCACAAGCTATTCAGACCTCTTCTGGCCCTCGGCCTGATCACCCTCTCCCTGGCGGCTCGCGCCGAGCTGCCGGCCGACTACAAGGTGGTCTTGCTCACCGAGAACTTCCCGCCCTTCAACATGGCGGTCGACGACAAGAACTTCGCCCGTGACGACGGCATCGACGGCATCAGCACCGATATCGTCCGCGAGATGTTCAAGCGCGCCGGCATCTCCTACAACCTGACCCTGCGCTTCCCGTGGGACCGCCTCTACCGCCTGACCCAGGAGAAGCCCAACTACGGCCTGTTCTCCACCACCTACACCGAAGAGCGCAAGCCGCAGTTCAAGTGGGTCGGCCCGCTGGCCAAGAGTGGCTGGGTGTTGCTGGCCGCTCCGGGCAGCACGCTGAGCGTGAAGGACCTCAAGAGCGCCGGGCAGTACCGCATTGGTGCCTACAAGAACGACGCTGTCAGCCAATACCTGGAGACCCAGGGCCTGAGCCCGCAGAACGCCCTGCGTGACCAGGAGAACGTGAAGAAGCTGGAAAAGGGCCAGATCGACCTATGGGCCACCACCGACCCGGTAGGCCGTTACCTGGCCAAGCAGGAGGGCGTGACCGGCCTGCAGACCGTGCTGCGCTTCAATGAAGTCGAGCTGTACCTGGCCTTCAACAAGGACACCCCCGACGAGGTGATCGAGCGACTGCAGAAGGCCCTGGACCAGATGCGCGCCGAAGGCTTCGTTGAAGAAGCGACCAAGAACTACCTCTGAGCCCCCGCCCCTTGCAGCCGGCCCCCCATAAGGGGGCGCCGGCTGTGTTTCATTTCAGGCCGTAGCGATAGATGCGCCGGTCGTCGCTGTCGTACCAATTGCCATCGGCCCAGAACACCTGGTCCTGATTGCGGTCCAGCCCGAGCACGCCCAGGTAGCCGGCGATGGCCAGGCGCGACCAGGAGCGGCCGCCGTCGCGGGAATAGAACACTGCATCCGCCGAGATGCGCGACGACTCGCCGTTCTTCTTGAGCGACAGCCACTGGGGTACGTGGTAGCGACTGTCGGTATTGGCCAGCAGCACGCCATCCCCCGCCAGGAACAGCCTCAGTCCGGTGAAGGCCTGAAGCGGCCAGAAGGGTGAGGGTAATTCCCCGTTGACCTGCCAACTGGCGCTCTCCCGCTGCCATTCGGCCACTTCCATGGCGTGCGTGCTCTCCCGGCTGATCACGCCGTACACCTGGCCTTGGCCGGTGCCTACCAGGTGCTCCACAAGCACGCCGGTATCCCGCTTCAGCGGGCCGATGCGCCATTGCCCGCCTTCGCGGACCAGCTCCGCGCGGGTGGTGACGAACAGCGGTGTGTCGAGGTAGTCGCCACCCGGCTTGCCATAGAGGAAGGACTGCCCGATCCACAGCGCCGCATGGTCGTCGTCGTATTGCCAGACGTGCGGGGTGATGGTGCCGAAGGTCCCGGCGCTGTCGCCCCACTCGGCGTCGGCGGGCGCGCGTTTGCGGATCTCGTCCAGGCTCACCAGCAGGTTCTCCGGAGCGACCAGGGCCTGGCGGGTGCGCCCGCGATCCGGGGAGTAGTAGAGGCCGGCACGGTTGTCGACGGTGGTGTCGGGCTCGTAGCCGTACCCGGCGCTGGGGGTGGCGCTCTGCGGCAGGGTGGCCCAGGCCCAGACCTGGTCGGCATCGTGGAAGTAGGGTTTGAGGGACCAGGCCAGATCGTCGGCCTCGGGGAAGAAGCCGTCCGGCAGCACCTGCCAACTGGCGCCCTGGTCGTCGCTGCGCAGCACCATGGTCTGCTGGAGTCCCTCCAGCGGGTCCTTGCCGGGGCGGTCCACGCCGGTCAGCAGGAACAGGCTGCTGCCGTCGGCGTTGGCCACCAGGCAGGCGGTCTCGTCCAGGTGGGCGACCTGGACGAAGCGGCCCTGGTCATCCAGCCGCGACAGGTAGGTGGCCTGGGCTTCCTGGGTGAAACCGCTGGAGAAAGGGGCAAAGGAGTGCTCTTCCTCATCGTCGGGCTTCTTCTCGCCACGGATCAGCTGGCCGAGGTCCTGGCCGACCTCTTCGCCCTCGGAGCTGTCGCCTTCCATGCGCCCCACCAGCCAGGTGTTACGTGGAGTGGCCACGACGCCGGTGCAGTACTGCTCCATGGCGCGTTGCCCGATGCGCTCGACGCTGCCGACCACGGCCTCGTCGGGGCTGGCCCCGCCCAGTTCCAGCTTGGCGCTGGTGATGATCCAGATGAAACCGAGGGGCACCACGGCAGCAAGGGCCACGGCGGCGAGCGGAACGATGAGAGGGCGGCGAAGGGGCATGGCGGGCTTCCGTTCAGGGTGGGGCGGCCAGCCTATAGCCCAGGCGTGCGCTCGCACAGGCCGGCTAGCGGTACTGGCCGCCCTTGCCGTGGGCGGCCATGGCGCGGTTGCTGCGCAGGGCGATCATCTGCGGCACGCTCACCAGCTCGAAACCGCGCTCTGCCAGGCGTGGCAGTTCGCGTTCGAGCAGGGCGAGGGTGGCCGGGTGAGGGTGGCCGATCATCACGGCGGTGCCCTGCTTGCGCGCCAGGCTGAGGGCGGCCTCGAACTGCCGGGCGATGGCCTCGGGGTGCTGGTCGTCATCGAGGAACACATCCCGGGAGAGACTGGCAAGCCCAGCCTTCTGCGCTTCGGCAGCGGCGACGGTGGCCGCACTGGTGCGGCTGTCGACGAAGAAGCGGTGGTCGGCCTGCAGGCGCCTCATCAGCCAGGCCATGGCCTCGGGCTGGGCGGTCATGCGGCTGCCCATGTGGTTGTTCACGCCCTGGCTGTAGGGCACGGCGGCGAAGGCCGCATCCAGCCGCCGGGCCAGCTCGGCCTCCGGCAGGTCGGGGTGCCAGGCGAAGGGGCCGCCGGCGGGGTCCATCGGCAGGTGCAGCATCACCGTGCGGCGGGCGTCATGGGCGCGCCGGGCCAGGTCGGTGGCGTGGGGTGTTTCGGGGATGATCGCCAGGGCGACGGTGGCCGGCAGGGCGAGGACGCGGCGGTCGCGCTCGGGGGTCTGCCCCAGGTCGTCGATGATCAGCGCCAGGCGGGGGCGTGGCTGGCTGGCCGGTGCGGTGGGTTTGGCCGAGGGAGGTACCGCAGGCGGCGCGGGTTGTGTGTGGCCCGGGGCAGGGGTGTGGTCGGGCGCCGGTGAGGCACCGCCAGCGGGTGCGCGTGGGGTGAGGACCAGCGGGCCCGGCCTGATCGGCTCCGGCTGGACCGCCGGTGCCTGCTCCGTCGCCAGGGGCAGCCGGGGCAGGGGTGGCAACGGCTCGCGGGCCTCGGCCACCGGCGCGGCGAACAGCAGCGCAAGCAGCCAGGCACGACGGCGCATCCTACTCTCCGCGGGTGACGTTGAGCCCTTTGAGCAGGTTGAGGGCCTGGTTCAGTTGGAAGTCGTCGTCCTGCGGGCGCGCGGCGGCGGCCTTGCCCTTGCTGGAGCTGGGGCGGTCGGCACCGCCGTTGCCGTTGCCGAGGTGGCCGGCCAGGTCCGCTTCCTTGAAGTTCTCGGTGTCCTGCTCGCGGGTCACCTTGGCGCGTGCCACTTCCACGTCCGGGACGATGCCCTGGGCCTGGATGGAGCGGCCGTTGGGGGTGAAGTAGAGCGCGGTGGTGAGCTTCAGGGCGCGGTCGTTGTTCAGCGGCAGCACGGTTTGCACCGAGCCCTTGCCGAAGCTGTCGGTGCCCATCAGCACGCCACGCTTCTGATCCTGCAGGGCGCCGGCGACGATCTCCGCCGCCGAGGCGCTGCCGCCGTTGATCAGCACCACCAGCGGCACGCCTTCGCTGGCGTCGGCCGGGTCGGCGGAGAAGCGCAACTCGGAGTTGGCGATGCGGCCTTTGGTGTAGACGATCAGGCCCTTGGTGAGGAAGTGGTCGGCCACTTCCACGGCCGCCTGGAGCACGCCGCCGGGGTTGTTGCGCAGGTCCAGCACGAGGCCGGCGAGCTTCTTGTCGCCGTTGTCCTTGCGCAGTTTGGCCAGAGCCTTGCCCACTTCCTCGCCGGTGTTGACCTGGAACTGGGTGATGCGGATGTAGCCGTAGTTCTTGTCCAGCAACTGGCTCTTGACGCTCTTGACCTTGATCACCGCGCGCTTGAGCTCGACGTCGAAGGGCTGGCCGCCCTCGCGTACCAGGGTCAGGACGATGGGGCTGCCGGCCTTGCCGCGCATCTTGTCCACGGCTTCCATCATCGACAGGCCCTTGGTGGGCTGGCCGTCGATCTTGACGATCAGGTCGCCCGGCTGGATGCCGGCCTTGGAGGCAGGGGTGTCGTCGATGGGCGAGACGACCTTGATGAAGCCGTCCTCGGTGCCCACTTCGATGCCCAGGCCGCCGAATTCACCGCTGGTGCTTTCCTGCAGTTCCTGGAAGGCCTCGGGCTCGAGGTAGGCGGAGTGCGGGTCGAGGTTGCTGAGCATGCCCTTGATGGCGTTCTCCAGCAGGGTCTTGTCGTCCACCGGCTCGACATAGGCCGATTTGATACGGTCGAGCACCTCGGCGAAGGTGCGCAGCTCGTCGAGGGGCAGGGGCGCCTTGCCGGAGGCCGTGGCCGTTGCGGCTGCAGCGGACTCGGCGGCTTTGGACTCCTGGGCGGCGTGGATGAGGGGCGAGCCCACGAGCAGCGCCAGGGCCATGGCCAGGGGGGTAAGGCGGGACAGATGCGGCATGCGTATCAACTCCTACGGGATTGGGTGGCGCTTATCCTTGCGCTCGGCACCACTGCGTGGGGTCGCTGGGGCGCCCCTGCTGGCGGATGGCGAAATACAGCGCGGGTGTGTCCTGGCCGCCGGTGGTGCCGACGGTGGCGATGGACTCACCGGCTTTGACGACGTCGCCGGCGTTCTTCAACAGGCTCTGGTTGTGGCCATACAGGCTCAGGTAGCCGTTGCCGTGGTCGAGGATGACCAGCAGCCCGGCGCCGCGCAACCAATCGGCGAACACCACGCGCCCGCCATGGATGGCGCGCACCTGGCTGCCGGCGGCCGCTCCGATGAGCACGCCGTCCCACTTGGTTCGTTCGTCTTCGCCGCGCGGAGTTCCAAATCTCGCCACCAGACGGCCATTCACCGGCCAGGGCAGCTTGCCCCGGGCGCTGGAAAACGGGCCACCGTAGGAGGTGCCGATGCTGGAGACCAGCGGGCCTTCGACGGTGCGCGGCGGGGTGCCGGGGCTGCGCTTGAGGGCCTCTTCCTGGCGCTGGCGCTCGGCCAGTTCGCGCTTGCGCGCTTCCTCGGCTTCGCGGGCCTGGCGGGCCAGGGTTTCCTCGATGGTCTTGAGCACGCGGCCGAGTTCGGCCTGTTCCTGTTGGCGGGCCTTGAGCTTGCGGTCGCGGTCGCTGACGTCTCGGTTGAGCTTGGCCAGGGCCAGCTGGCGTTCCTTGCGCAGGCCGGCGAGCTGCTCACGGCGGCTGTCCAGTGCGCTTTTCTGCTCGACGAGGGCGGCCTGCTGGGTGGCGATGTCGCGTTCTACGTTGGCCAGCTGGCGCAGGGTCTCGTTGAATGTGGCCAGTTGCTCCATGCGCGCCTGGCTGAGGTAGTCGTAGTAGGTGAGGGTGCGGGCGAACTTCTCGGGGTTCTGCTGGTTGAGCAGTAGCTTGAGGTACTCCTGCTGACCGCTCTGGTAGGCAGCGCGGGCCTGGATGCCGATCAGCCGCTGCTGTTCAGCGCGCGCGCCCTGGAGTTTTTTTTTCTCCTGATCCAGGCGCTTGATCTCGCCTTCGCCCTTGTCCAGCTCCTGCTGGAGTTCCTTGACCTGCTTCTCCAGCTGGCCCATGTCGGACTCGGTCTTCTTCAGGTCGGCCTGGACACCGGATTTCTCCTCCTGCAGCTGCTTGAGCAGCTTCTTCAGCTCGGCGACGTCCTTGGCGGCCTGGTCCAGCTGTTGCTGGGTCTGGGCGCGTTCGTCGGCGAAGGCCGGTGCCAGGAGGCAGGCGCAGAGGAGGAACGTGAAGGCGCGGAACATGAGGGGTGCGTCACCAGGCGGGAGGACCGGCCTAGTATGCCCGTCACGCTCTGTAAAAAAAACGCCCCGGGGCCTGCGCACCGGGGCATTCGGACCAATCCGAGGGGCCGGCGGTCGGCCCCGGGGTCATTTCAGCTCGACGATCGGGGTGCCGGTCATCTCGGGCGGCACCGGCAGGCCCATCAGGGTCAGCACGGTGGGTGCCACGTCGGCGAGGATGCCACCTTCGCGGATGCGGGCGGGGCGCTTGCCGTAGTAGATGAAGGGCACCGGCTCACAGGTGTGTGCGGTGTGGGCTTGGCCGGTGGCTTCGTCTTCCATCTGCTCGACGTTGCCGTGGTCGGCGGTGATCAGCGCTTCGCCGCCGACCTTGTCGAGGGCGGCGGTGATGCGGCCCAGGCAGGTGTCCAGGCACTCGACGGCCTTGACCGCGGCTTCGAACACGCCGGTGTGGCCGACCATGTCGCCGTTGGCGTAGTTGGCGATGATCACGTCGTAGCGTTGCTGCTCGATGGCGTCGACGATGCGGTCGGTCACCTCGGGGGCGCTCATCTCCGGCTGCAGGTCGTAGGTGGCGACCTTGGGCGAAGGGATCAGGATGCGCTCTTCGCCGGCGAACGGCTCTTCGCGGCCGCCGGAGAAGAAGAAGGTGACGTGGGCGTACTTCTCGGTCTCGGCGATGCGCAGCTGGGTCTTGCCGTTGTTGGCCAGGTATTCGCCGAGCACGTTGTTCAGGGATTCGGGCTTGAACGCGCTGGGGGCCGGGATGCTGGCGGCGTACTGGGTCAGCATCACGTAGCCGGCCAGGGCGATCTCACGGGCACGGGCGAATTCCGTGAAGCCCGGCTCGACGAAGGCGCGGGACAGCTCGCGGGCGCGGTCGGCGCGGAAGTTCATGAACACCACGGCATCGCCGTCTTCCACCCGCACCGGCGTGCCGATGGTGGTGGCCTTGACGAACTCGTCGCTCTCGCCGCGCTCATAGGCGGCGGCCAGGCCTTCGGCGGCGGTGGCGGCGGCGAACTCGCCACGGCCTTCGGTGATCAGGTTGTAGGCGGCTTCGACGCGGTCCCAGCGGTTGTCGCGGTCCATGGCGTAGTAGCGGCCGATCAGGCTGGCGATACGACCCTTGCCGAGGCGGGAGAAGGCGGCGTCGAGCAGCTCGATGGAGGGCTGGGCGCTCTTGGGCGGGGTGTCGCGGCCGTCGAGGAAGGCGTGCAGGTAGATCTGCTCGGCGCCGCGTTGGGCGGCCAGTTCAGCCATGGCGACCAGGTGGTCCTGGTGGCTGTGCACGCCGCCGTCGGAAAGCAGGCCCATGAAGTGCACGGCCTTGCCGGCGGCGACGGCCTTGTCCACGGCGTCGACGATCTCCGGGTTGGTGAAGAACTCGCCGTCGCGGATGGCCTTGGTGACGCGGGTGAAGTCCTGGTACACGACGCGGCCGGCGCCCAGGTTCATGTGGCCCACCTCGGAGTTGCCCATCTGCCCGTCGGGCAGGCCCACGTCCATGCCGGAGCCGGAGATCAGCCCGTTAGGCTGGGTCGCGCGCAGGTGGTCGTAGACCGGGGTGCGGGCGGCGTGGATGGCGTTGTAGTCCGGGCTGTCACTGTGACCGAAGCCGTCCAGGATGATCAGGACCAGGGGTTTGGGCGTGGCTGTCATGGCGTCCGACTCGCAAGGGGGCGTGAGCAAAAAGGGAGCGGCATTTTACGTACAAGTTCCTTGTACGTCACCGCTGGCCGGGGTTTGGTGGACCTGTGGCGCTGTGTATACTGGCCGGCATTTTACCGCCCCGGGACCCGTCGATGCTTGCCCACCTGATTGAATTTGCCACTAACCACTATGTGCTGAGCGCTATCTTCGTCGTCCTGCTGGTGTTGCTGATCGTCCATGAACTGCGCCGCAGCGGTCGTGCCGTCAGCCCCCGCGAGCTGACCGCGCTGGTCAACTCCGGCGAGGGCCTGGTGCTGGACGTGCGCTCGGTGAAGGACTTCGGCGCCGGCCACATCGTCGACGCCCTGAACATCCCCTTCGAGAAGCTCGCCGCCCGCATGGCCGAGCTGGAAAAGCACAAGGACAAGGCCATCATCGTGGTCGATACCATGGGCCAGCACGCTGGCACCGTTTGCCGTGACCTGAAGAAGGCCGGTTTCAATGCGCTCAAGCTGTCCGGCGGTATCGGCAGCTGGCGCGGCGAAAACCTGCCCCTGGTGAAGTGAAATGCCGAACGTCGTCATCTATTCCAGCGACTGGTGCCCCTACTGCATGCGAGCCAAGCAGCTGCTGCAGAGCAAGGGCGTCCAGTACGAAGAGATCAAGGTGGACGGGAAGCCCGATGTACGCGCCGAGATGACCCGCAAGGCGGGCCGCACCTCGGTGCCCCAGATCTGGATCGGCCCGACCCATGTGGGCGGCTGTGACGACCTCTATGCCCTGGAGCGGGCCGGGAAGCTGGATGCCCTGCTCGAGGCTTGACCCTCCGGTAACGGACGAACAAGAAGGTTCTGCCAAATGACTGAACAAGCAAACGGCGCTTCCCAGGAAGCCGCACCGCAATTCTCCCTGCAGCGCATCTACGTGCGTGACCTGTCCTTCGAGGCCCCCAAGAGCCCCGAGATCTTCCGCCAGGAGTGGTCCCCCAGCGTCGCGCTGGACCTGAACACCCGCCAGAAGAACCTGGACGGCGACTTCTACGAAGTCGTGCTGACCCTGTCCGTGACCGTGAAGAACGGCGAGGAAACCGCCTTCATCGCGGAAGTGCAGCAGGCCGGCATCTTCCTGATCAAGGGCCTGGATGCGGCCTCCATGAGCCACACCCTGGGCGCCTTCTGCCCGAACATCCTGTTCCCCTACGCTCGCGAAACCCTGGACAGCCTGGTGGTGCGCGGCTCCTTCCCGGCGCTGATGCTCTCCCCGGTCAACTTCGATGCCCTGTACGCCCAGGAAATGGCGCGTATCCAGGGTGGTGAAGCCCAGGCCTGAGCCGTTCCGGCTCCATGAAAAAGCGCCCCTCGGGGCGCTTTTTCGTTGGCGGTGATCGACCTGGCGTCAGTCCAGGCAGAAGCCGTGCTGGCGCCAGGCCTCGTAGACCGCCACGGCGACGCTGTTGGACAGGTTCAGGCTGCGGCAGCCCGGGCGCATCGGCAGGCGCAGGCGCTGGGATTCGGGCAGCGCGTTGCGCACCTCGTCCGGCAGGCCGCGGCTCTCCGGGCCGAAGAGAAATGCGTCGCCCTTCTCGAAGGCGACATCGTGGAACAGCCGGCTGCCCTTGGTGGTGAAGGCGAACACCCGGGGATGGCCAAGGCTGGTCAGGCAGCTGTCCAGGTCGGGATGACGCCGCAGGGTGGCGTACTCGTGGTAGTCCAGCCCGGCACGGCGTAGGCGCTTGTCGTCCAGCTCGAAGCCCAGGGGCTCGATCAGGTGCAGGTCGCAGCCCGAGTTGGCACACAGCCTGATAATGTTGCCCGTGTTTGGCGGGATTTCCGGTTGAAAGAGGATGACGTGGAACATGCAAGGCCCCGAGCCCGAAACAGGGCGGCATTCTAGCGCTGAAACGGATATCCGTAGG
Organism: Pseudomonas sp. ENNP23; assembly: GCF_001728945.1. Lineage (NCBI taxonomy): Bacteria > Pseudomonadati > Pseudomonadota > Gammaproteobacteria > Pseudomonadales > Pseudomonadaceae > Pseudomonas > Pseudomonas sp. ENNP23. Next base: position 39,954 of record NZ_LYSP01000006.1, on the reverse strand, counting down.
CGTCTGTTGCCGCGCTTCATTGGTTCGCTGGCAATTCTCGGCTTGCTGCTGGGGTTGACGCTTGGCCGCGCGTTCAAGCCGGAGGTGACCCAGTTGGAGCGCGTCGAGGCGCAGGGAGACCGGCTGGTGTTGTGGTTCAATCGGGCGCCCCAGCAGACCGCCGAGCACCGCGATGGCGCGTTGGCTTTCGTGTTCGATGCGCGTGTCGAGGCGACCCAGGGCCGTCTGCAACTGGCAGGCCGACCGGTGAACTGGCGACTGCAGAAGACGCCCGCCGGGGCAGTGCTGCACTTCGTGGCCACGCGCCCGTTGAAGGGCGAGTGGCAGGGGGCTTGGGTGGACGGCCAGTGGCGCCTGTCCATCGACCTGCACGAAGGGTAGGAAAAAGAAAAGGGCTCCGGGCCTGCCTGTACCCGAAGCCCCTGAAGGCTGCTCGCCACGGTGCGTGGCTGGAGCGCTACAAGAAAGGGGATTCCCCGGCCTGCCTGTACCAAGGTCCCCGAAAGGGTTTGCCCGTTGCCGCGCCTGGGGCGGCGGCTGCGGGCGGCTGTAAGAAGGGGGATTCCCCGGCCTGCCTGTACCAAGGTCCCCGAAAGGGTCTTGCCCGTTGCCGTGCCTGGGGCGACGGCGGCGAGCGGTTGTAAGAAAGGGGAATCCCCGGCCTGCCTGTACCTGGGCCCCCGAAAGGGTTTGCCGCTGTTCGGTCGCGGAGCTGGGCTCGACGCGGGACCGGGCAGCGGGTGGTGCATATAAAGAGGGGGCTTCCCGGCCTGCCTGTACCAAGGGCCCCTGAAACTGTACGTACCAGGACCAATGCAGAGGCTGTGCCAAGTTGCGTTCCAGCGTGGCTCTGTCGGCTGTGGATAACGCTGCAAGCCAGTGGATACGCGGCCTGCAGCCTTTCAGGCAGTGCCTTTGCGGAGGGGGTGAAGGTGCTCTGACAGGTAGACGCTGAGCCCGCGCTTCGGCACAGGGCTGGGGCATCTGATCGAGCGGTTGCACAGGTGCGGGGCAGGGGCGTGCTGCGCTGAAAGACCTGCTGCAGAGCGATTGCCAATGAAAAGGCCGCCCGCAGGCGGCCTTGGAGGGCGGGGAGGGGTCAGGCGTCGCCGTCGTCGTCCTCGTCGGCACCGTCCACTTTCATGCCCAGTTCCTTGATCTTGCGGGTCAGGGTGTTGCGCCCCCAACCCAGCAGCACGGCGGCGTCGCGGCGGCGGCCGGCGGTGTGCTTCAGGGCAGTCTCGATCATGATCCGCTCGAACGCGGGTACGGCGGTGTCCAGCAGACTGGACTGGCCGCGGCCCAGGGCCTGGTCGGCCCACTGGCGCAGGGCCTGCTCCCAGTTGGTGACCGGGGCGGCGTCCTGGGGCTGGATCAGCAGTTCCGGCGGCAGGTCGTCGACATGCACTTCGCGGCCCGAGGCCATCACGGTGATCCAGCGGCAGGTGTTCTCCAGTTGGCGCACGTTGCCCGGCCAGGGCAGGTTCTTCAGGTATTCCTCGGTCTCCGGTTTGAGCAGCTTGGGCTCCACGGCCAGTTCCTGCGCCGCGCGGGCAAGGAAGTGGCGGGCCAGCGCGGGGATGTCCTCGCGGCGGTCGGACAGCCGAGGGATGTGGATGCGGATGACGTTGAGGCGGTGGAACAGGTCCTCGCGGAACTTGCCGGCCTGCACCAGGTTTTCAAGGTTCTGGTGGGTGGCGGCGATGATGCGCACGTCCACCTTCACCGGGGTGTGGCCGCCCACGCGGTAGAACTCGCCATCGGCCAGCACCCGCAGCAGGCGGGTCTGGGTGTCGGCGGGCATGTCGCCGATCTCGTCGAGGAACAGGGTGCCGCCGTCGGCCTGCTCGAAGCGGCCACGGCGCTGGTTGGCCGCGCCGGTGAAGGCGCCTTTTTCATGGCCGAACAGTTCGGATTCCATCAGGTCCTTGGGGATCGCCGCCATGTTCAGGGCGATGAAGGGTGAGGCGGCGCGTGGGCTGTGGCGGTGCAGCGCGTGGGCCACCAGCTCCTTGCCGGTACCGGATTCGCCATTGATCAGCACGGTGATGTTGGAGTGGCTGAGGCGGCCGATGGCGCGGAACACTTCCTGCATCGCCGGCGCTTCGCCGATGATTTCCGGGGTGCGTGGCTGGTTGGCCGGGGCCACCAGGTTCTGCTGTTCCTGGGCGTGCTGGAAGGCGCGCTTGACCAGAGAGACGGCTTCGTCGACGTCGAACGGCTTGGGCAGGTACTCGAAGGCGCCGCCCTGGTAGGAGGCCACCGCGCTGTCCAGGTCGGAATGGGCGGTCATGATGATCACCGGCAGGCGCGGGTGCATCTCGCGGATGCGTGCAAGCAGGTCCAGGCCGCTGGCTCCGGGCATGCGGATGTCGGAGATGATCACGTCCGGCTGCTGCCGGGTCAGGCGGCTGAGCACGCTGTCGGCGCTGTCGAAGCTCTGGGTGGTCATGCCTTCCTGCTGCAGGGCCTTTTCCAGCACCCAGCGGATGGAGCGGTCGTCGTCGACGATCCAGACGGTTTCACTTCGGGTCATGAGGATGCGGCTCCTTGTTCCAGCGGCAGGAAGAGCGAGAAGACGGTGTGGCCGGGGTGGCTCTCACACTCGATCAGGCCCTGGTGCTGGCTGATGATGTTCTGGGCGATGGCCAGGCCGAGGCCGGTGCCGTCCGGGCGCCCGCTGACCATGGGGTAGAAGATGGTGTCCTGCAGCTCGGGGGGGATGCCCGGGCCGTTGTCGATGATCTCCACCTTGGCCACCAGACGATGGCGGGTGTGGCCGATGGTGAACTGGCGCAGGGTGCGGGTGCGCAGGGTGATGCGGCCCAGGCGCAGGTCGTTCTGGCCGGACAGCGCCTGCATGGCGTTGCGCACGATATTGAGCACGGCCTGGATCATCTGCTCCTTGTCGATGAACACGTCCGGGATGCTCGGGTCGTAGTCGCGCACCAGGTTGACGCCGCCCTGGCTCTCGGCCTCCACCAAGCTGCAGACGCGCTCCAGCACTTCGTGGACGTTGGTCATGGCCAACTGCGGCAGCTTGTTGGAGCCGAGCATGCGGTCCACCAGGTTTCGCAGCCGGTCGGCCTCTTCGATGATGACGTTGGTGTAGTCCTTCAGGCTTTCCTCGGGCAGCTCCCTGGCCAGCAACTGGGCAGCGCCACGGATGCCGCCCAGGGGGTTCTTGATCTCGTGGGCGAGGCCGCGCACCAGTAACTTGGTGGTCTCCTGCTTGGAGAGCTGAGCCTCTTCCTTGGTGATGCGCAGCAGGCGGTCACGGGGGTGCACTTCCAGCAGCAGCAGGGTTGCGCCCTTGCTGAGGATGGGCGTCACCGCGTAGTCCACGGTGATGGTCTGCCCGGAGAGCGAGGTCAGCATGGCCTCGCGCTTGGTGAAGGGGTGGGCCTGTTCCACGGCCTGGCGCAGGGACGCCAGGGCCTCGGGGGATTCGGTGAACAGCTCGCTGATGAACTGGCCGTGGCTACGTTGGCCGCTGACGGCCAGGAGCATCTCCGCCGCCGGGTTCATGTACTCAAGGCGCAGGTCGGCGTTGAGCAGGATCACCGCGGTGGTCAGGTTGTCGAGCAGCAGTCGATGCAGGGCGTCGTTGATGGTCATGGGTCGGTCATCTCGGCGATGCGCGGGAAAATGCAAGAAGCAAACCAAGCCCTGAAAAGACGCGCGGAATGCCGCCCACAACGGGGCCCGGCCACGCGACGGCGCATGCCGGGGCGCAGGGGGCGAACCAAAATGGGGAGAGTATAGAAAGTGGTGCGCCTTCTCGCACCGAAATGGTGCGAGTCGCGATCAGAGGAAGGGCAGGATGCCGATGATGCCCTTGTCCGGCTCCTTCGGCTTGTCCTTCAGCGGGCATTCGGGGCGCACGCCCCAGTCGGCTTTCTTGCAGGGGTTCACGCGGCGCTTCTGGTCGAGGGAGATGCGTTTGACGTGAACAGGCTGGTTGGGGGTGCGCTCCACCACGCGGCCCTGCGGGTCGATGATTTCCACCGCCAACTGGTGGGTGCCCCGGTCCAGGTTGCTGAGCGGGAAGACCGGGCTGCGGCCGGGCTCGCCCTGGACGTTGCCGTCGAGTAGCAGGCGGTAGTTGTGGCCATCGCGCAGCACCGGGTCGCTGGTGGCGGTGACGATCAGGCTGCCGTCGCCGCTGATTGTGGCGTCAGGCTCTGGGATCAGGATGCGCAGCACCTGGTAGCCCTGCTCCCGGGGGATGGGGGCGGGCGGTGCCACCAGCGGCGCGCCGCGCTGCGGGGTCATGGCGTTGGAGGGCGCCAGTTCGATGCGCTTGGCATTGCCGGGCTTGGGCTGGTCGGTGAAGACGCGGTTCCCCTCCTCGTCGACGTAGGTGTAGACCTGGGCGATGGCGGGCAGGCTGGCGAGAAGCAGGCAGAACAGAAGCGTGCGCATGGGTTGTGGCTAGGTTCTCGGCGTGGGTTTCGGGCGCATGGCCGGGCTGTTGGTATCGACCCGCTGCAGGGTGAAGGTCTGGGTGTCGCTCTGCTGCACCACCTTCTCGCCTTGCAGTACCTGGACGGACACGCTGTGCTCGCCACGGCTGGCATTGGTGACCTGCAGGCGCGGGACATTGGCCGGGCTGCCGTAGGGCTGGCCATCCATTACCAGGCGCAGGCTGTGGCCGGGCTGCAGGCGCGGCTTGATGCGCACATCGAGGGTGAACGAGCCGTTGTTGGCACGCAGGGCTTCGTCGCTGGGCAACACCAGGCTCAGTTGCTCGTAGGCGGCGCTGACCTTCTTCTCCGGTTCGGCCGGCGGCGGGGCGATGGGCTTCTGGGCTTCGACGGTGTTGGTCGGCGGTAGCTCGACGGTTTCGACCTTGCCCCCTTCCGGCGGCTGGTTGGTGAACACGGTGTGGCCGTTGGCGTCGGTGTACTTGTAGATCTGCGCGCTGGCGGGCAGGGCGAGCGTCAGCAGCAGGCAGGCGAGCATGGGGCGCATGGCCGGTCTCTCCGGGTGGGAATGGCGCTAAGCCTTGCACCGGTAGGCGATGCTGGCAAGTTCGGGCTGCCTGTGCTGTGCGGTGTCGCTGAAAACCCGGGCCGGGAACGGGGTTGCGGGGATGAAAAAAAGGCCTCCCGAAGGAGGCCTCTCGAAACGTGCCGCTGGTGCGGCACGCTGCCTGGGCAGGCGACTGGATCAGACGCTGTAGTACAGGTCGTATTCCAGCGGGTGCACGAAGGTGCGCACCTTGATCTCTTCTTCGCTCTTCAGCTCGATGTAGGCATCGATGAAGTCGTCGGAGAACACGCCGCCCTTGGTCAGGAAGGCACGGCCCTTGTCCAGCTCTTCCAGGGCTTCCTTCAGGCTGCCGCAGACCTGCGGGATCTCTTTCGCCTCTTCCGGCGGCAGGTCGTACAGGTTCTTGTCGGCGGCATCGCCGGGGTGGATCTTGTTCTGGATGCCGTCCAGGCCGGCCATCAGCAGGGCTGCGAAGCACAGGTAGGGGTTGGCAGCCGGGTCCGGGAAGCGCGCTTCGATGCGGCGGGCTTTCGGGCTGTTGACGTACGGGATGCGGATCGAGGCGGAACGGTTGCGGGCGGAGTAGGCCAGCATGACCGGGGCTTCGAAGCCGGGCACCAGACGCTTGTAGGAGTTGGTGGACGGGTTGGTGAAGCCGTTCAGCGCCTTGCCGTGCTTGATGATGCCGCCGATGAAGTACAGGGCGGTATCGGACAGGCCGGCATAGCCTTCGCCCGCGAAGGTGTTCTTGCCATCCTTGGAGATGGACATGTGAACGTGCATGCCCGAGCCGTTGTCGCCGTACAGCGGCTTCGGCATGAAGGTCACGGTCTTGCCGTAGGCGTCGGCGACGTTGTGCACGCAGTACTTCAGGGTCTGGACTTCGTCAGCCTTGGCAACGAGGGTGTTGAACTTCACACCGATCTCGTTCTGGCCGGCGGTGGCCACTTCGTGGTGGTGAACTTCGACCACCAGGCCCATTTCTTCCAGGGCGTTGCACATGGCGGTACGGATTTCGTGGTCGTGGTCGACCGGCGGTACCGGGAAGTAGCCGCCCTTCACGCCCGGACGGTGGCCCTTGTTGCCGCCTTCGATGTCGGCGTCGGTGTTCCAGGAAGCCTGCTCGGAGAAGATCTTGAACATGGAGCCGGAGATGTCGGACTTGAACTTCACTTCGTCGAAGATGAAGAACTCGGGCTCCGGACCGACGAATACGGTGTCACCGATACCGGTGGACTTCAGGTATTCCTCGGCGCGACGGGCGATGGCGCGCGGGTCGCGGTCGTAGCCTTGCATGGTGCTCGGCTCGATGATGTCGCAGACCAGGATCAGGGTCGGCTCTTCGGTGAAGGGGTCCAGGACGGCGGTGCTGTCATCCGGCAGCAGGATCATGTCGGAGGCTTCGATACCTTTCCAGCCGGCGATGGACGAACCGTCGAACATCTTGCCGTGCTCGAAGAAATCGTCGTCGGCGTCACGGGCCGGCATGGTCACGTGCTGCTGCTTGCCTTTGGTGTCGGTGAAGCGCAGATCAATCCACTTCACGTCGTGTTCTTTAATCAGTTGAAGCGACTTCGACATGTTGTCCTCCAGGTGGATGAGGGCGGCATTCATGCGACCCCCAATAAAGGTGAAGCCGGGGCGGGATAGTCCGCCAGGGCGACCTGCCTCACAAGGGAGCAATTTGCGTGCCAGTGCCCAGGAATGGGCCGGAGCCGCGCAGCTCAGGCGGGGCGGGGACTGCGGCCGGTTTGTGCACAGTTTTGCGCACCATTAACGTGCTGGTTTCGCGTCGAATGCACCCTATTGGTGCGCTGTTATGGTGCGTGATTGATTTTGGTCAAAGCTTGAACAATTTCCGCTATAATCCGCGCCCCTCTTTTTCCGTCGCCTTTGCGGGCGCAGTTTTTCCATGAAACTCATCATCAAGGTCTTCCCAGAAATCACCATCAAGAGCCGGCCGGTGCGCAAGCACTTCATCCGCCAGCTCGCGAAGAACATCCGGTCCGTGCTGCGCGACCTCGACCCGGATGTCGAGGTGACCGGCGTCTGGGACAACCTGGAGCTGGTGACCCAGTGCACCGAGCCCAAGCTGCTGGCCGAGATGATCGAGCGCCTGAGCTGCACGCCGGGCATCACCCATTTCCTGGAAATCAACGAATACCCGCTGGGTGATTTCGACGACGTCTTCGAGAAGTGCAAGCTGCACTACGCCGACCAGCTGCCCGGCAAGATCTTCGCCGTGCGCTGCAAGCGTGCCGGCAAGCACAGCTTCAGTTCCATGGAACTGGAGCGCCACGTCGGCAGCCGCCTGCGTCGCGAGTGCGGTGCCGCCGGCATCTCGCTGAAGAACCCGGAAGTGGAAGTGCGGATGGAAGTGCGCGATCAGCGCCTGTTCGTCATCCACCACCAGCACGAAGGCCTCGGCGGCTACCCGCTGGGCTCGCTGGAGCAGACCCTGGTGCTGATGTCCGGCGGGTTCGACTCCACCGTCGCCGCCTTCCAGATGATGCGCCGCGGCCTGATGACCCACTTCTGCTTCTTCAACCTCGGCGGCCGTGCCCATGAAGTGGGTGTGATGGAAGTGGCCCACTACCTGTGGGAGAAGTACGGGCGTTCCCAGCGCGTGCTGTTCATCAGCGTGCCCTTCGAGGAAGTGGTCGGCGAGATCCTCGGCAAGGTCGACAACAGCCAGATGGGCGTGGTGCTCAAGCGCATGATGCTGCGCGCCGCCACCCACATGGCGAAGAAGCTGCACATCGACGCCCTGGTGACAGGCGAAGCCATCTCCCAGGTGTCCAGCCAGACCCTGCCCAACCTCTCGGTGATCGACTCGGCCACCGACATGCTGGTGCTGCGCCCGCTGATCGCCAGCCACAAGCAGGACATCATCGACACCGCCACCCGCATCGGCACCGCCGAGTTCGCCAAGCACATGCCCGAATACTGCGGCGTGATCTCGGTGAACCCCACCACCCGTGCCAAGCCGGGCCGCATCGAGCACGAGGAAGAGCAGTTCGACATGGCCGTGCTGGAGCGCGCCCTGGAGCGCGCCCGCCTGGTGGCCATCGACCGCGTGATCGACGAGATGGGTCAGGACCTGCAGGTGGAGGAAGTGCGCGAGGCCCTGCCGGGGCAGATCGTCCTCGACATCCGCCACCCCGATGCCCAGGAAGACGAACCCCTGGCGCTGGAAGGCATCGACGTGCAAACGCTGCCCTTCTACGCGATCAACAGCCGCTTCAAGGACCTGGACGCCAACCGTCAGTACCTCCTGTACTGCGACAAGGGCGTCATGAGCCGCCTCCATGCCCACCACCTGCTCAGCGAGGGGCATACGAATGTGCGCGTTTATCGCCCGGCTTAAACAGCCCGGGCTCTACGGCGGCAGCATCCGTCACCGCCCCCCCGACCGGCGGCCGCGCCGAATCGACTGATCTTCATACAGGCCGCCTAGACTCAGCGGCACACCGAATCCCCTGATCGAGATACACCCGTGATCGAAAAACTGCGCAACATCGCCATCATCGCCCACGTCGACCATGGCAAGACCACCCTGGTAGACAAACTGCTGAAGCTCTCCGGCACCCTCGACCGCAAAGAAGCGGAATCCGAGCGCGTGATGGACTCCAACGACCAGGAGAAAGAGCGCGGCATCACCATCCTGGCGAAGAACACCGCCATCAAGTGGAACGGCTACAACATCAACATCGTCGACACCCCCGGCCACGCCGACTTCGGTGGCGAGGTGGAGCGCGTGATGTCCATGGTGGACTCCGTGCTGCTGGTGGTCGACGCCCAGGACGGCCCCATGCCGCAGACCCGCTTCGTGACCCAGAAAGCCTTCAAGGCCGGCCTGCGTCCGATCGTCGTGGTCAACAAGATCGACCGTCCGGGCGCGCGTCCTGACTGGGTCATCGACCAGATCTTCGACCTGTTCGACAACCTCGGCGCCACCGACGAGCAACTCGACTTCCCGATCGTCTACGCCAGCGCCCTGAACGGCATCGCCGGCCTCGACCACGAGAAGATGGACGACAACATGGACGCCCTGTTCCAGGCGATCATCGACCACGTCCCGGCCCCGGTGGTGGACACCGAAGGACCGTTCCAGATGCAGATCTCCCAGCTGGACTACAACAGCTTCCTCGGCGTGATCGGCATCGGCCGCATCGCCCGCGGCAAGATCAAGACCAACACCCCGGTGGTGGCCGTCAGCGACGATGGCAGCAAGCGCAACGGCCGCGTGCTGAAGATCATGGGTCACTCCGGCCTGCAGCGCGTCGAAGTCGCCGAAGCCGAAGCCGGTGACATCGTCTGCGTCAGCGGCATGGACGAACTGTTCATCTCCGACACCCTGTGCGACCCGCAGAACGTCGAAGCCCTGCCGCCGCTGACCGTCGACCAGCCCACCGTGAGCATGACCTTCCAGGTCAACGACTCGCCCTTCGCCGGCAAGGAAGGCAAGTTCGTCACCAGCCGCAACATCAAGGACCGTCTGGAGAAGGAGCTGCTGCACAACGTCGCCCTGCGCGTCGAAGCGGGCGACTCCGCCGAGAAGTTCAAGGTCTCCGGTCGTGGTGAGCTGCACCTGTCCGTGCTGATCGAAACCATGCGCCGTGAAGGCTTCGAGATGGGCGTAGGCCGTCCGGAAGTGGTGATCATCGAGAAGGACGGCGAGAAGCAGGAGCCCTACGAGAACGTCACCATCGACATCGAAGAGCAGCACCAGGGCTCGGTGATGGAGCAGATGGGCCTGCGCAAGGGCGATCTGACCAACATGATCCCCGACGGCAAGGGTCGCGTCCGCCTGGAGTACACCATCCCGGCACGCGGCCTGATCGGCTTCCGCAACAACTTCCTGACCCTGACCTCGGGCACCGGCATCCTGACCTCGACCTTCAGCCACTACGGCCCGATCAAGGCCGGCGAAGTCACCAACCGTCAGAACGGCGTACTGGTCTCCATGGCCACCGGCACCGCCCTGACCTACTCGCTGGAAACCCTGCAGAGCCGCGGCAAGCTGTTCCTCGCCCCCGGCGACGAGATCTACGAAGGCCAGCTGTGCGGCATCAACAGCCGTGACAACGACCTGGTGATCAACCCCACCAAGGGCAAGAAGCTCGACAACATGCGCGCTTCCGGCAAGGACGAAGTCATCGCCCTGGTTCCGCCGATCAAGTTCACCCTGGAACAGGCGCTGGAATTCATCGCCGACGACGAGCTGGTGGAAGTGACGCCGAAGTCCATCCGCCTGCGCAAGAAAATGCTGAACGAGAACGACCGCAAGCGCTACGAGCGCAGCAAGGTCTGATCTCCGATCAGTCACTGAAAAGCCCCCGCCGGAGCGATCCGGCGGGGGCTTTTTGTTGAGTGTGTCGCGGTGCTGTCCAGGTGTTGTGCGCTGGCTGTACCGTATGCGCCGGTCTTCCAATCAACGTGACTTGCAAGGGACTGTATGGACTCTCCCAATTTCCTCATGCCCATGCTGGTGGTCAGCTCCCTGATCGTCGCCAGCCTGGTCCTGCTTCCTTTCATGGTCGTACGGCTGACTCAGCCCCGCTGGGCGCTTTTCAAGTCTGCAATCGAGTTCGTCATCATGGCCTGCCTTCTTTCGGCGCTGTTTACCGGGGCCGTCGGCGTACCCGTTGCACTCGCTCTTGCGGTGCTCAGCCACCGCCGCCGTGCTTCACGATACGCCGCGTCCTCTCCAGGTCCGGAGGAGAGCTGAGGCGGCGCCGAACGGGCTAGTGCTCCCACCGCCCCGGCGCATAGGAAAACATCGGCAGCGACCACCCGAAGCGGATCGCCGACAGCCTCAGCAGCAGGCCGACGCTGAAGGAGGCGAGCAGGTTGATGTCCTCGTTCACGCCCTGCTGGCGCAGGCCCAGGTAGAGCAGGGCGACCAGCAGGGAGACGCTGGCGTAGAGCTCCTGGCGCAGCACCTGCGGGGTGCGGTTGCAGAGGATGTCGCGGAGGATGCCGCCGAAGATGCCGGTGATGATCCCGGCCATCGCCACCACAGGCAGCGCGTAGTTCAGGCCCAGGGCGACATTGCAGCCGATCACCGTGAAGGCGATCAGGCCCATGGCGTCCAGCACCAGGAACAGTTGCCGCAGGTGATGCATGAAGCGTGACAGCAGCATGGCCATTAGGCCGGCGCCGATGGTGAGGAAGATGTACTCGGGGTGCTGGGTCCAGCTCACCGGGTAGTGGCCGAGGAGGATGTCGCGAACGGTGCCGCCGCCCAGGGCGGTGAGGAAGGCGATGAGGCTGACGCCGAACAGGTCCATGTTGCGACGGCCGGCAGCAAGGGCGCCGGACATGGCTTCTGCACAGATGGCGATCAGGTAGACGTAGGTGAGCACACAGAACTCCTGCGTTGTGCTGCCCCTCCCCCTGTCCTGTGTACCTGAGAGTTTCTACGGCGCGTGCCGTTTGCCCCTTCGGTGGGCCGCTTGCCGGCGGCCGCTCTCCAGTTGGCGATCATGGAATCCGCAGTGACTGCTGCCTGAGCGATTATGGGAGTTTGCGCCTTCGGCGGGGGCGCACCGCGCCCCTCTCTCCTGCGGGGCGCGGAGTATATGCGCTGCGCCAAAGTTGCGCGAGCGGTCAGCTCCCTGTGTCAGGGGCGGGACGTGCTCAGCCCGCTCTCCGGGCCGAGTCGCACCCGCTGCGGCGGCTGATCGCTTATCTCGGGATGCTCCTGCAGAGCCTGAATGGCAATTGGCCGACTCTTCCCAGGCTTTTCTGTCGTTTCTGAGCCTGCTGCCCCGCTTCTTTCTGTGACCTGTGCCCATTGGCGATGAGGCGCCATCGGTAAAATGGCCACTCGCCATCACCGGGGTGGCGGCGTGTGCGCAATGGGTTGAGCAGCAAGGGTAAGGGGCCGGTATCCGGCGTCTTGCCAAGGAGAGGTAAGCCAGTGACTGGCCTGACGGTGGTGATTCTCGCTGCGGAGAGCGGCGCGAAGCGTGAGCGCTGGACCCGAGAGTCCGCGCCCAAGCAATTGATCGAAGTACGGGGCGAGACCCTCCTGGGTCGCACCCTGAGGATGCTGGAGGCCCGTGGCGTGCAGCGCCCCTGGCTGCTCACCGCGGACGAGCGCCTCGCCCGCTTGCCGGTGCGGGCCTGGTGCCCGGTGCAGCGAGATACCAAGGCCCATAGCCTGCTGTCGATCCCTCCGCTGTGGCAGTACGGCGACCTGCTGGTGCTCTACAGCGATGTGTATTACTCCGAGGCGGCCTTCGAGGCGATTTTCACCGGCACGGGTACCCGCTTCTTCGGGCGTGACGGTCGCAGCGCCTACACCTTCAAGAACTACGGCGAGCTGTTCGCCCTGCGCATCGCCGCGGCGGACTGGCCCCGGGCGCGCGAGGCCCTGGAGTCGGCCGTGGACGTCCACCGGCGCACCGGCAACCAGAGCTTCTGGACCTTCTACCGCCTCATGGCGGGGTTGCCCGTGGAGGACGCGAAGGCCATCGAGCGGGATTGCTTCGTGGACATCCACGATGAAACCGACGACATCGATTTCGTCGAAGAGGTGCCGCAACTGCTGGCGGCCATCGACAAGTCGCTGAGCTGGCGGATGCGTCACCTGCTGCGACGTCTCAGCCTGCTGAACAAGAAGCGCCGGGATCGCAAGCGGCTTGCCCTCGCCAGGGTGGGCAGTGCCCAGCCGTCTGCCTAGGTTGGGAGGTGGCTGCTAAGGGGTATGACCCCGGCAGGTCTGTCTGCCGGGGTCATGCTTCAGGCCGGGGTTACAGCACTGTCGGGCAGCTCACGCCCACGGCCTTGAACGCGGCGATCACGTCTGCCGTCGATCGGCTGCGGTTCTGCGCCGAGCGGATCACGCCGCAGGCGCCCTGGTCGAAGTTGCTGGTCTCGGTCCAGTAGAAGCGGTTGGCGTCGACGAACACTTCGAAGGCCTTGCGGGTGTTCCAGCCGGTGGACTTGGCCAGCAGGTAGAAGGCCCGGTTGTACACCCCGCTGGAGTGGTGCACGTCGATGCCGTCGTAGTAGTCGCTGGCGTTGTCGATGGAGCTGCCGTCACGGCTGGGCTGGTCCATGTAGCGCAGTGAACCGGTGCCCTTGAAGATCTCGGCGCCCACCTTCCAGTCGTTCTGGCCCTTCATGAAGTACTCGGCAGCCTCGCCGGCCATGTCCGAGAAGGCCTCGTTCATGCCGCCCGATTGCCCCTCGTAGACCAGGCCGGAGTTCAGCTCGGTGAAGCCGTGGCTGACTTCGTGGGCCGACACGTCGAGGGACACCAGCGGGTAGAAGCGGTTCCTGCCGTCACCGAAGGTCATCGCCCGGCCGTCCCAGAAGGCGTTCTCGTAGCCGTTGCCGTAGTGGACCTTCATGTACAGCTTCCTTTCGTTCAGCGGGCGCAGGCCGCCGAACCAGTTGCCGTACATCTGGAACACCACGTTGCCGAAGTAGTGGGCGTCGTTGAGGGGCGAGTAGGCGCCATTGATCGGCTTGTACTCGTTGTACGGGCAAGCGAAGCGGAAGGGCTTGGTGCTGGTGTTGCTGGTGCTGTTGCCGAGGTTCACGGTGATCACGTCGCCGCTGTTCATCTCACAGCGGTTATTGACGATCAGCGGACCGTACTGGGTGCCGTACAGATAGCGGCCGGTCTTGGCGTTGCCGCCCGGGCCGGTGGCCTCGGCATGGGCCAGGCCCTCCCAGCGGCGCAGCACTTCGCCGGTGTTCGCCTCGATCATCACGTGGGGCCGGGACGGCTCCGGCCCGTCAACGAAGAACGAGACCACGTAGGCCAGTTGAGCCTGCTTCTGCTCGTTCAGGCGCACCACCAGTTCGCTCTGCTCGTTGCTCACCGGCTGGCTGGTGTTCACCAGGCTGCGGGCCTGCTGCAGGGCCTGATCGGCACTGAGGGTCGGTGTCGCGTCGCGTACCAGGTCCTGCTCGATGCCTGCCACCAGGCGCCCGGCACGCCGGGGCTGGCTGCCGACGGCGGCCTCGGTGATGGCCTCGCCCCAGACGCGCACGCCCTTGTAGTACTGCTGGTAGCGGGTGACCTGTGTGCCGCTGGGCAGGCGGGTGCTGGCCTCCTTGACCAGGTCATCGTCGGCCACGCCCAGGGCGGCGCGGATGTCGCCGCCGGCCAGGCCGGAGCGCGGGGTGGGGAGGGTGGATACGTCGATCAGTTCCGCCGCGAATCCCATCGCAGGGGTGGCCAGGGCAGCCACGATCAACGAGTGCTGGAACAGTTTCCTTTGCATGGCATGGTTCTCCTTTTTTGTTGGGAAACGGAGGGTGACTCCGTGTTGCTCCGGCGGCCTTGTGGGGGGGAGAGCGGAGCGAGGCACCGCGCTGGCCTGGTGGGTGGTCCGGGTCAGGGCAGTGAGGGCTTAGATATAGACGTGTGATTTCGAATATCAAAGATGTTCGAAGGAAATTTATTGATATCGAGTCAATTCGAAGAAGTTAAGCCTGGCTTAAATCCTAGTGCGACAAGGCTTTTCTCGGAATGACCCAAATTGGTGCGATCAGGGAAGGCGACGAAAGGACGTGCAGAGAAGGGTGGAAGGTCGCCTTGGACGTTATAGCCGGCTTCGAATTCTTTCGCGATGCCGCTGGTCAAGTCGGCATTCATGCCATGGCGTCTGGTCGTTATGTCAGATATATGGCGATTTGGTGTCATTTATGTTGTGCCGAGTGTAGGGCTTCGCTTTGACGAAGTTTTCACAGGGTGTTCGGCACAGTCCCTTCGGTTAGCACCGACCTTGTCGGTTCCGAAGCTCGAACTGGGGAGTCCGCATGTCGCACGCACAGGTTGCAGGGAAGCAGGGAAAGATCGACTGGGCTGGCGTCGGCCGGCTGTTCCTGTACTTCTGGCTGTTCTCGGGTCTTACCCAGACCCTGATCCTCGCCACCGGCACCAGCGGATTCACCGGCTTCCGCCAGGCCTTCCTGCTCAGTGGCCTGTGGCTGATCCCGGTGCTGTTGTTCCCCGCCCGTACCCGGTTGCTCGCCGGGGTCATCGGCGTGTTGCTGTGGCTCGCCTCCCTGCCGGCGCTCTTCTACTTCCTGGTGTACGGCCAGGAGTTCTCCCAGAGCGTCATCTTCATCATGTTCGAGTCCAACACCGCCGAGGCCAGCGAATACCTGACTCAGTACCTCGCCTGGTGGATTCCGCTGGTGGTGCTGGCCTACGCCGGCATGGCCTGGCTGCTGTGGCGCGGCCTGCGGCCGATCCACCTGCCCCGGCGCACCGCCTGGGTGGCCAGCCTGGTGCTGGGCATCGCCCTGCTGGGCTACCCGATGACCCGGCAGATGGTGGTGAACGCCAACATGGCCGAGGCCATGGACGCCATCGACAAGCGCCTGGAACCGGCCGTGCCCTGGCAATTGGCTGTGGGTTACCGCCAGTACCGCCAGCAACTGTCGAACATGCAGGACCTGCTGGAAGGCAACCGCGCCGTCGCCACCCTGCCGGGGCTGAAGGACAGCCTCGGCAACGCCCCTGCCACCCTGGTGCTGGTCATCGGCGAGTCCACCAACCGTCAGCGCATGAGCCTCTACGGCTACCCGCGCACCACCACCCCCAAGCTGGACCGCCTGCGCAGCGAGCTGCAGGTGTTCGACAACGTCGTCACCCCGCGCCCCTACACCATCGAGGCGTTGCAACAGGTGCTGACCTTCGCCGACGAACAGAATCCCGACGCCTACCTGACCACGCCCTCCATCGTCAACGTGATGAAGCAGGCCGGCTACAAGACCTACTGGATCACCAACCAGCAGACTCTGACCAAGCGCAACACCATGCTCACCACCTTCTCCAGGCAGGCGGACGAGCAGTTCTACCTGAACAACAACCGCAACCAGAACGCCCGCCAATACGACGACGATGTCTTCGAGCCGTTCTCCAGGGTCCTGGCCGAAGATGCCCCGCGCAAGTTCATCGTGGTGCACCTGCTGGGCACCCACATGAGCTACCAGTACCGCTATCCGAAAGCGTATGAGCGCTTCACCGACCGCCAGGGCGTGCCGCCGAACGTCACCGACGACCAGTTGCCCACCTACAACAGCTACGACAACGCCGTGCTGTTCAATGACCACGTGGTCTCCACCCTGATCGAGCGCTTCAAGGCCACCGACCCCAACGGCTTCCTGCTCTACCTGTCCGATCACGGCGAGGCGGTGTTCGACCCCGAGCACCCCACGGTGCTGGGTCGCAACGAGGCGGCGCCCACCTCGCCCATGTACACCATCCCCTTCATGGTCTGGAGCAGCCCGAAGTGGCAGCGTGACCACCCGCAGGAAGTGGCTGGCGTCGAGTCGCGCCCGTTCAGCAGCAGTGCGCTGATCTACACCTGGGCGGACCTGGCGGGTCTGCGTTTCGACACCTTCGATCCCAGTCGCAGCGTAGTGAATGCCGACTTCAAGGAGCGTCCGCGCCTGATCGGCAACCCGGACCAGCCCAAGTCGCTGATCGACTTCAGCCTGATCCAGCCAAAGCCCAAGGCGCCAGCACCGGTGGAGGTGGCTCGGGAGGGGGGTGGATTGCCGCCAAGGAGCGGTTCGCCCAGCACTCGGGGCTGACCCTACGGCCCGCGTCGGATGACGCAGGCCTGCCCCTCTCAACCCAGTCGTCCGAAATGCGCCGCTCCTTCATGAAAGGCAGCGGCTTCTTTTTTGTCGGTTTTTCCATTTCGCGCATGGAATGGGGCGGGGCGCTGTTGCATCATGCCGCCCCAGCGTTCCACCGCCCAACCGACGAAGGATTCCCCCATGGCCGGAGCCAGCCTGCTCACCCTGATCGACGACATCGCCAGCGTGCTCGACGACGTATCCCTCATGACCAAGGTCGCCGCGAAGAAGACCGCCGGCGTGCTGGGGGACGACCTCGCGCTCAACGCCCAGCAGGTTTCCGGCGTGCAGGCCGAACGGGAGCTGCCGGTGGTGTGGGCCGTGGCCAAGGGCTCGGCAGTGAACAAGGCCATCCTGGTGCCGGCCGCGTTGCTGATCAGCGCTGTCGCCCCCTGGCTGGTGACTCCGCTGCTGATGGTGGGTGGCGCCTACCTCTGCTTCGAAGGCTTCGAGAAGCTCGCCCACAAGTGGCTGCACAGCGCCGCGGATGACGAGAAGGCCCATGCCGAGCACGTCGACGCCCTGGCCAAGAGCGATGTCGACCTGGTGACCTTCGAGAAGGACAAGATCAAGGGTGCGATCCGCACCGACTTCATCCTCTCTGCCGAAATCATCGCCATCACCCTCGGCACCGTCAGCGAGTCCAGCTTCGCCGTGCAGGTCGCGGTGCTGGTGGGCATCGCCGCGATCATGACCGTGGGCGTGTATGGCCTGGTGGCCGGCATCGTCAAGCTGGACGACCTGGGCTTCTACCTGGTGCGCAAGGCCAGCGCGACGGCCCAGGCCATCGGTCGCGGCATCCTGCGGGCCGCGCCGTACATGATGAAGGCGCTGTCGGTGATCGGTACGGCTGCGATGTTCCTCGTCGGTGGCGGCATCCTCACCCACGGTATCCCCGCCGCCCATGAACCCATCCATCACCTGGCCGAGGCTGCCGGCTCCATGGGCGTGGCCGTCCCGACCCTGGTCAACGGCGTGGTCGGCATCCTCGCCGGCGCCGTGGTGCTGATGGGCGTGAGCCTGGTGAAGAAGGTGCTGGGCAAGGGCTGACCTTCAGCCGCCGCGCGTTCCCGGGCGGAAGCCCGGGCTGCAGGAGCCCCGCCTGGGGCGAGGGCGATCAGGCCTCGATCGGCTTGAAGGCGCAGTAGCCGGGGCGGGGGCCGATCTTCGGGTGGTTGCGGCAGGTTTCCGGGCGCTTGTCGTAGATGCTGCACAAGCGCGTCTTGCGGTTCAGGAAGTAGCAATCGTTGTTGCTCATCCGCGTCAGGGTGAACAGCCCGGTCTTCTGGTTGAAGCGCTCCACCACCCCGTCCTTCATCAGCCGCTTGGCGATGTTCTTCAGCGGCTCGCCGCGCTCGAATTCGTCCACCAGCTCCATGCGGATCAGGTCGCTCAGGCGGGCTTCCACCGGCATGGTGCAGCAGCTGGAAACGCACGCGTGGCACATGCTTTTTTCGTAGCGGATCCAGGTTTCGGTGCGATCGAGATCGGCGCCGACGATCAGCAGGGTCTTCATGTCAGGGCAGGGTCAGGGCTTGGAGGGGCGCGCATCATAGCGGGATTGGCCAATTTGTGAACAGCGCGCCGCCGACCGGCGCGTGACGGCCCGAATTTCCGTGAAATTGCTGTGTCTGTGAGGCAACCGGCATTCGTCTGTAGGGGGTGGCACCTTGCGCCGAATATACTGGCGCATCGCCGCAAGGCCCGGCCTCGATGCCGGCACGGCGGCTTTCTCACTCTCGGGAAGACAGCGCATGCAATGGATTTTCATGCTGGTCGGCTTGGCCATGGGGGCGGCGGCTGGTGAATCGATCACCGGCGCCTTGCTGGGGGGGCTGATGGGCCTCGGCCTGGGGCAGGCGATCCGCCTGCAGGGCCTGGGGCAGGAAAATGCCCGCCTGCAGAAGGAACTCCGCGAGTTCTCCACCCGCTTCGAAAAGGGTACCGAAGCCCTGTTCCAGCGCCTGCTGGAGGTGGAGAAACGCACCGCCGAGAAGCCGGCTCGCGCCCCGGTGGCCGACGCGCCGCCCGCCCCGCCGGTGGAAACGCCTGCCGCCGCGCCTCAGCCCGAGGTCAGCGCCCGGCCCGAGCCGCAGCCTGAAGAGACCGAACTGGTCTGGGAACTGCCGGCCGACGTGGAGCCGCCCGTGGCCGCGCAGGTCGCCGCCGAGGGACCTGCCGCGCCCGAGGCGCCGCTCGACTGGACCCTCGAATCCCTCCCCGAACCCGTTGCAGCCGCTGAAGCGGCGCCTCAGCAACCGGAACAACCTGCACCACGCCCCATCGTCCGGCATGCTCCGGCGCCCCGCAGCGAGCCGGGTTATCGCTACGAGCCCTCGCTGTTCGAGCGCGGGTTCGCCGCGGCCAAGGCCTGGCTGTTCGGCGGCAACACCGTCCTGCGCATCGGCGTAGTGCTGCTGTTCCTCGGCCTGGCCTTCCTGCTGCGCTATGCCACCGAGGGCATGGTGGTGCCGATCCAGGTGCGCTACGCCGGCGTGGCGGCGGCCGCCATCGCCCTGCTGGGGCTCGGCTGGTGGCTGCGCCAGCGCAACCCGTCCTATGCCCTGATGCTGCAGGGCGCGGGGATCGCAGTGCTGTACCTGACGGTGTTCGCGGCCATGCGCCTGCACCCGCTGCTGGACCCGAAGGCCGCGCTGGTGCTGCTGGTGGTGGTCACGCTGTGCTCGGCCGTGCTCGCGGTGCTGCAGGACGCCCTCGGCCTGGCCGCCGCTGCGGCGCTGGGCGGTTTCGCCGCACCGATCCTCACCTCCACCGGCAGCGGCAACCATGTGGCGCTGTTCTCCTACTTCGCCCTGCTCAATGCCGGCATCTTCGCCATCGCCTGGTTCAAGGCCTGGCGTCTGCTCAACCTGATCGGCTTCGTCGGCACCTTCGGCATCGGCATGGCCTGGGGCATCCGCTCCTACACGCCGGAGCTGTTCGCCAGCACCGAGCCCTTCCTGGTGCTGTTCTTCCTGATGTACGTGGCCATCGGCCTGCTGTTCGCCCGTCGGCGCCTGCGCGAGGCGGCCAACGCACCGACGGAGCGTGACGCACTGTTGAACTGGTCGGTCCGCCAGGGTGACTACCTCGACGCCACCGTGCTGTTCGGCCCGCCGCTGGTGGGCTTCGGCCTGCAGTACGCGGTGATCCGCAACCTGGAGTTCGGCGCCGCCTTCAGTGCCCTGGCCCTCGGCCTGTTCTACATGCTGCTGGCACGCCTGGTGGCCGGGCGTACCGCCGGCCGCGCGTTGCTGCTGGTGGAAACCTGCCTGGCCCTGGGCGTGGTGTTCGGCACCCTGGCCATCCCGCTGGGCCTGGACGCCCGCTGGACCTCCGCCGCCTGGGCGGTGGAAGGAGCCGGCATCTTCTGGCTCGGCCTGCGCCAGGGCCGCCCGCTGGCCCGCGCTTTCGCCCTGGCCCTGCAGGCCGGCGCGGCGCTGGCCTTCATCAGCGGCCTGGAGCTGGGCCGTGACAGCCTGCTGGAAGGCGCGCCCCTGGGGGCCCTGATGCTGGGTGTGGCCGGCCTGTTCAGCTATTGGCAGTTGCGTGTCACCCCGGCGGACCGCCTGCGCAGCCATGAGCCCGGCCTGCAGCCGGTGCTGGCGGCCTGTGGCCTGGGCTTCCTCTACCTGATCGCGCCGCTGTGCTGGCACGCCGAAGGCACCGCCATCGCCTGGGCGCTGGCCGGTCTGGCCACGCTGTTCGCCGGCCTGCGTCTGCGTTCGCGCACCTTCCTCTTCGCTGCTTTCGCGGTGCAGTTGCTGGGTGGGGCGGTGTTCCTGCTGGGCATCGACCGCGACAGCCTGGGTGCCGGTGGCGCGCTGGGCTGGCGCAGCCTGATCACCGCCTCGTTGATCGGCCTGGCGCTGATCGGCGGCATGCTTGTGGCCGCACGGGACGAGATGGTGCGCGACGATGCGCGCCTGCTGCGTGGCATGTCCGTGGTGCTGCTGGCGGGCCTGGTGTTCATCAACCTGGCGGTGCTGTTCGTCCTGCCGTGGCGCTCGGCCGCGGCTGTCTGGGGCGGCAGCGGCCTCCTGATCATCTGGCTCAGCCTGCACCTGCAACTGCGTGCCAGCTTCGTCTTCGGCCTGGGGCTGCAGGCCGTGGCCGGCATCACCTTCCTGGCGGTCAGCCCGCTATTGCTGGGTGAGCTGAGCAGCGACGGGCTGCGCCCGCTGGCCCATGCCGGCTTCTGGACGCCGGCCGTGCTGGCCCTGGCGGCGCTGGTGGGGGCCTGGCGCCTGCACCGCGAGCACCGCCGCGAAGACCCGCGCCTGCCGGGTGTCAGCCTCGGCCACCTGGCCCAGTTGCTGCTGGTGTGGAGTGCCGGCTGGTGGGCCCTGGCGGGGCTGTCGGAGATCATCCGCTTCGCCGAGCCGGCGCTGCGCGTGCCGCTGGCGCTGGTGCTGGCGGCCCTGAGCGTGGCGGCCTGGTCGCAACTGGCGCGTCGTGAGCGCTGGGAAGGCCTGGCGCTGCTCTGCCTGCTGCTGGTGCCGGCGGCGCTGGTGGCCCTGCTCGGTGCCTGGACGCCGCGCTACCACCCGGCGGCCGACTTCGGCTGGCTGGGCTGGGGGCTGGTGTTCGCCGCCCACCTGCTGGTGCTCAAGCGCCTGCATGACCTGCTGCCGGAGGGCGCGCGCAGTGCCGCCCACGTGCTCGGCTGCTGGTTGATCCTCGGCGTGCTGGCGCTGGAGCTGCGCTACCTGCTCCTGCTGCTCTCCGAGCACTACAACGCCTGGCGCTGGCTGGGCTGGGCGCTGCTGCCGAGCCTTTACCTGCTGGCGATGACCCGCCTGCCGCGCCTGCCCTGGCCGGTGTCCGCACACCCGCGCGAGTACCGCCTGTGGGCCGCGCTACCGCTGGCGCTGATGATGCTCGGCTGGTTCTGGGTGGCCAACGCCTGGAGCGACGGCAGTGCCGATCCGCTGCCCTACCTGCCGCTGGTCAACCCGCTGGAGCTGGGCCTGCTGTTCGCCCTGTTGGGGGTCAGCCTGTGGCTGCGCGACTACCTGCCCGAGTTCGGCCTGGGCGAAGACGTGGAGCGCTGGCTGCCTCAGGTGGTGGTGGGCGCCTCGCTGTTCGCCCTGGCCACGGCGGTGGTGTTCCGCACCGCCCACCACTGGGGCGGCGTGCCCTTCACCCTGCAGGCCCAACTGGATTCCATGCTGGTGCAGGCGGGGCTGTCCCTGGTCTGGACCACCATTGCCCTCGGCCTCATGGTCAGCGGCCACCGTCGCGTGCGCCGTGAGCTGTGGCTGGTGGGTGCAGCGCTGATCGGCGTGGTGGTGGCCAAGCTGTTCTTCATCGAACTGGGCAACCGGGGCGGTCTGGAACGCATCATTTCCTTCATCGGCGTCGGCGTGCTGCTGCTGGTCGTCGGTTACTTCGCGCCTCTGCCGCCCAAGCGGGGCGCCGCTGAAACGGAGCAGGTCAGTTCATGAGTCGTCTAACCCTGTTGCTGGGCGCTTGCCTGGCAGTGGCCAGCCCGGCATTCGCCGCCGAGAAACTCGCCGACTACACCGCCCAGGTGCCGCTCAAGGTGGAGGGGCAGGGTCCCTGGTATCGCCTGGAGCTGCCCATGGCCTTGCAACTGGCGGCGGCCCATGGCGACCTGCGTGATCTGCGGGTGTTCAACGCCGAGGGCGAGCCGCTGGCCTACTCGCTGACCCGCAGCGAGGGCAGTACCGCCCGCACCGAACAGGCCCTGGACCTCAAGTGGTTCCCCCTGCGTGGCCCGGCCAATGTGGACAGCGCCCCCCGTGTGCGGGTGGAGCGCAGCACCACCGGCACCCTGGTGGAAGTGGTGCCGGAGGAGCCCGCTGCGCCGGGCGAGCGTTTGCGCGGCTGGCTGCTGGACGCCAGCGCCGCCCAGGGCCCGCTGGAGCGCCTGGTGCTGGACTGGGCGACGGGCGAGGAGGGCTTCCAGCGCTTCTCCATCGAGGCCAGCGACGACCTGCAGGACTGGCGCCCCTGGGGCACGGGCCAACTGGCTCGGCTGAGCTTCGGCGGGGATCGCATCGACCAGCGTGAAGTGGCGCTGCCGGGCCAGCCCGCCCGCTACCTGCGCCTGTTGTGGCTGGATGCCGAGGCTCCGGTGCTGTCCGCCGCGCGGGTCACCACGGCCAGCCGCAAGAGCCGCCCGGCGCCGATGGTCTGGTCCGATCCGCTGCCGGCGCGCAGCGAAGGGGAGGGCGAGTACCGCTGGGACCTGCCGCTGCCCATCGCCGTCGAGCGCCTGCGTTTCGCCCTGGAGCAGCCCAATACCCTGGCGCCGGTCCAACTGCAATCGCGCAACGACCCGGCCGGCCAGTGGCGGCCGCTCACTTCGGGCCTGCTCTACCGCCTGCCGGGGGAGGGCAAGGAAAACGTTCACGACGAACTGATCCTCTCCGGCTGGGACCGCATCCAGCAGGTGCGCCTGAAGGTGGACCTGCGTGCCGGTGGCTTCGGCGCCCAGGGCCCGGCGCTGCGGGTGGGGATGCGCGCCACCGAGGTGGTGTTCCTCGCCCGGGGCACCGGCCCCTTCGTGCTGGCCGTCGGCCGCCCGGCGGCCACGTCCTCGGCGCTGCCCCTGGGCACCCTGGTGCCCGGCCTGCGGGATGACTCGCTGGCGAAGATGAGCCAGGCACGGATCGACGGCGACCTGCGCGTCACCCAGGCCGTGGCGGAGGAAAAGGCCGCCGTCCAGGCCGAGCAGACCGATTGGAAGCGCTTCGGCCTCTGGGCTGTCCTGCTGCTGGGCGTGGGGCTGCTGGTGATGATGGCGGTCAGCCTGCTGCGCACCCAGAACAAGGGCGCATAAGCGGCGTTGTTGCCACCATCTGTCACATGGATGGTGGCTTTTTGCTGTATCGTTGCGCGGTCGCGCGGCATGGGCCGCGCCTCTTTTCCAGACAGGTTCCGTCGCCGTGAAACGCGCTTTCTTCCCGCTGCCCCGTGCCCTTGTCCGGTATGCCGGGGCCGCTCGCCCTGTGGAAGCGTGTCGGTGAGCCTGTGTTCGATCCCGGGCTGGAGCCTCTCGCCGCCGGTGCTGTTCACCGGTGTGGTGGCGGTCGGGGTCATCCTGCTGGCGCGCTGGGTCGGCCGGCAGCGTTACTTCCCCGGCCGGGCCAGCTTCATCCTCATGCACCTGGGCATCCTCTGGTGGCTGGGTGCCGCCGGCCTGGAGCTGGCTGCCCAGGGTGCCTCGTGCAAGGTGTTGTGGGCCACCATGGCCTGGCCGGGCATCGTCGCGGTGCCCACCCTCTGGGCGGTGTTCCTCTGGCAGTACGTCAACAGCATCCGTGAGCCCCTGTCGCCGCGCCGCTACCTGGCCCTGTCCATCGCGCCGCTGCTGGCCTGGGCGCTGGCGGCCAGCAACCCCTGGCACCAGGCTTTCTACGGGCCGGGTACGGCACCGCTGAGCGACCTGCCTGGCGCACCGGTGCGCTACGAGCACGGGGTGCTGTTCCACGGGGTGGCGGTCTACGTCTACCTGCAGATGCTGTTCTGCCTCTACTTGGTGGCACGCGCCGTGCTCGCCAGCCACGGTCTGCACCGCCGGCACTACCTGGCATTCGTCTTCGTCACCTGCGTGCCCTGGCTGGCCAATGCGTCCTACGTGGTCCTCGGCTGGACCCTGTTCGGCTTCGATCCGACGCCCTTCAGCTTCGCCTTCACCCTGGCCGCGTTCTCCTGGCTGATCGTCGGTGTGCGCCTGTTCGACCTGATGCCGGTGGCGCGCCACCTGCTGCTGGAGGAACTGCCCGACCCGGTGCTGGTGGTGGATGCCAAGGGCCGCGTCATCGAGGCCAACCCGGCAGCCCTGCGCCTGGCCGGTCTGCGTGGCGGCTGGCAGGGCCGGGGGCTGGCGGAGTGGCCGGTGGTCGGCCAGCCGCTGCAGGCGCTGCTGCAGGCGCCGGGCAACGTGGAGGCGATGCTCACCCTGGAGGCGCCGGAGCGGTACTTCGAGATGCGCTGCCGGGCCATCGAGCGGCTGACCCGCACCGGTAACCATGTGCTGGGGCGGATGATCTACCTGCGCGACGTCACCGCGCGGCATTGCAGCGAGCTGCAACTGGCCGAGGCCCTGGCCACCAGCGAAGAGCGCCTGCGGACCATCTCCAGCCTCCACGAGCAGTTGCGCCAGCAGGCCCTGCGTGACCCGCTCACCGGGCTCTACAACCGCCGTTACCTCAGTGAGTTCTTCGAGCGCGAGATGGCCCGGGGCCTGCGCGAGCAGAGTTCGATCGCCCTGGCGTTGATCGACCTGGACCACTTCAAGCAGCTCAACGACCGCCACGGCCACCTGGTGGGGGACGACGTGCTCAAGGGCGTTGCCAGCTACCTGGAGTGCAGCCTGCGCAGCTCGGACGCGGTGTTCCGCTTCGGCGGCGAGGAGTTCCTGCTGGTGATGCCCGGGGCCGATGCCCACGAAGCGGCCGAGCGGCTGGAGTCGATCCGCGGCGAACTGGCCACCACCGCCCTGGTGACCCGCAGCGGCGAACTGCGGGTGACCCTTTCCGCCGGCCTGGCGGTCTGGCCGGGCCAGGGGCAGGGCCTCGACGAGCTGCTGCAGATCGCCGACGCCGCCCTCTACGAGGCCAAGCGCAACGGCCGCAACCGCGTCTGCAGCCTGGCGAGCCTGTCGTCCTGAGTCGTCACTGAACCTGTGCGCCCGTGTCGCGTCTGATCCTTCAGCGCCGCTTCGTCAGGGCCCTGCCTGCCGTCCGCCGTGTCGCCTGGCGTGAAGCAATGCGCCGCGAGTCGCGCTAAACTGCGCGCGTTTTTTCCCATTCCATCCGGAGCCAATTCATGTCCCGCGTTACCCTCAGTCGCTATCTGATCGAGCAGACCCGTAGCCACAACACCCCTGCCGATCTGCGCTTCCTCATCGAGGTGGTGGCGCGTGCGTGCAAGGAGATCAGCCACGCGGTGTCCAAGGGCGCGCTGGGTGGCGTGCTGGGCAGCATGGGCACCGAGAACGTCCAGGGCGAAGTGCAGAAGAAGCTCGACGTGCTCTCCAACGAGATCCTGCTGGAAGCCAACGAATGGGGCGGCCACCTGGCCGGCATGGCCTCCGAGGAAATGGACAACGCCTACCAGATCCCCGGCAAGTACCCCAAGGGCGCGTACCTGCTGGTGTTCGACCCGCTGGACGGCTCCTCCAACATCGACGTCAACGTCTCGGTCGGCACCATCTTCTCGGTGCTGCGCTGCCCGGATCAGTACCTTTCGCAGAATGACAGCCTGAACGAACAGGCCTTCCTCCAGCCCGGCACCCAGCAGGTCGCCGCCGGCTACGCCATCTACGGCCCGCAGACCATGCTCATGCTGACCCTGGGCGACGGCGTCAAGGGCTTCACCCTGGACCGCGAGCTGGGCTCGTTCGTGCTCACCCACGACACCATCCGCGTGCCGGAGACCACCGCCGAGTTCGCCATCAACATGTCCAACCAGCGCCACTGGGAAGCCCCGGTGAGCCGCTACGTGGGCGAGATGCTGGCCGGCAAGGAAGGCCCATTGGGCAAGAACTACAACATGCGCTGGATCGCCTCCATGGTGGCCGACGTGCACCGCATCCTGACCCGTGGCGGCGTGTTCATGTACCCCTGGGACGCCCGTGAGCCGGAGAAGGCCGGCAAGCTGCGGCTGATGTACGAAGCCAACCCGATGTCCTTCATCATCGAGCAGGCCGGCGGTGCCGCCACCAACGGTCGCCAGCGCATCCTCGACCTCCAGCCCGAGTCCCTGCACCAGCGCGTGCCGGTGTTCCTGGGCTCCAAGGAAGAAGTGGCCCGGGTCACCGGCTACCACCTGGAGTAAGCCATGCAACCCTGGCAGCCGCTGCTGGACTGGTGGTTCGGGCCCGAGGCCCCGGTCAGCGAGGTGGTGGCGAGCCGCCAGGGCCTGTGGTTCGGCAAGCGTGACAGCCAGGACCGCGAGGCCGAGCAACGCTTCGGCCCGCTGGTGGAGCAGGCCCTGGCCGGCGGCCTCGCCGAGTGGGGCCAGTGCCCGGACGGTTGGCTGGCCCGGCTGCTGCTGCTGGACCAGTTGCCGCGCATGATCTTCCGCGACCAGCCCCGCGCCTTTGCCGGCGATGCCCTGGCCCGCGAGCAGGTCCGCGACGGCCTGGCGCAGGCGTGGGACCGGCAGCTCCCGCCGATCCGCCGCGTCTTCGCCTACCTGGTGCTGGAGCACGCCGAAGACCTGGCCCTGCAGGACGAGGCCGTGCAGCGCTTCGCCGCCCTGCGGGATGCGGTACCCGAGGCTGAGCGTGGCCCCTTCGACAGCTACCTGGATTACGCCGAGCGGCACCGCACGGTGATCGCCCGCTTCGGTCGCTTCCCCCACCGCAATGCCATCCTGTCGCGCGCCTCCACCGAGGCGGAGCTGCGCTTCCTCGAGGAACCCGGCTCGCGCTTCTGAATCCAATGGGCACCCGCCGCCTCGCTGTGCCAAGCTTTGCGGCGTTCCTACCCCTGAACGGAGTCATCCATGCGCCTGCGTATCCTCGCCCTGCTGTCCATCTGTGCCGCGCTCGCTGCGTGCAACAAGATCAACCAGGAGAACTACTCCAAGATCAAGGCCGGCATGGCCAAGACCGAGGTGGAGCAACTGATCGGCGAACCCACCGAATGCTCCGGCGCGGTCGGCCTCACCAGTTGCACCTGGGGTGACCAGCAGACCTTCATCAGCATCCAGTTCGCCGCCGACAAGGTGGTGATGTATCAGGGCAAGGGGCTGAAATGATGCGCCGGGCCCTGTTTGCCGCCGCCCTGCTGCTGGCCGGCTGCGCCGGCAGCGGCAGCCCGGCGGACCCACCACGTACTGCCGGGCAGGTGGACCTGCAGCGCTACCAGGGCACCTGGTACGAGCTGGCGCGCCTGCCGATGTTCTTCCAGCGCAACTGCGCCCAGTCCGAGGCCCACTACAGCCTGGAAGGCGAGGGCCGCGTCGGCGTGCTCAACCGCTGCCGCACCCCCGAGGGCGAGTGGCAGGAGGCGCGCGGCTATGCCGTGCCCCAGGTGGAGGGGCAGACCGACAAGCTCTGGGTGCGCTTCGACAACGTCTTCACCCGGCTCTTCCCGGACCTCGCCAAGGGCAACTACTGGGTGCTCTACCTGGACGAGGGCTACACCACCGCGCTGGTGGGCAACCCGAGCCGCGAATACCTGTGGATGCTGTCGCGCACCCCGGTGGTCTCGGAGAAGACCCGCGCGCGCCTGGTGCGCCTGGCCCAGTCCCAGGGCTACGACACTGACCGGCTGATCTGGCGCACCCCCGACAGCCAGATGCCCTGATCCCGTCGGCGGGCCGTCAGCCGAGGACGGTCCGCAGCACCTCGGCGAAAGCCCAGG
Organism: Pseudomonas sp. ENNP23; assembly: GCF_001728945.1. NCBI lineage: Bacteria > Pseudomonadati > Pseudomonadota > Gammaproteobacteria > Pseudomonadales > Pseudomonadaceae > Pseudomonas > Pseudomonas sp. ENNP23. Next base: position 11,998 of record NZ_LYSP01000006.1, on the reverse strand, counting down.
CCGTCGCCTCCTCGGCGGGGTGGTGGCCGTTGCGCACCACCCAGCGCCCGCCCACCATCACATCCCGCACCTGGCGGTCGCCGCCGGCGAACAACCAGCGGTTGAGCAGGGCATCTCCCTCGGCGGTGGCCAGGTAGGGGTCGGTGCCGTCCAGCACGATCCAGTCGGCCCGGCTGCCCACGGCCAGCGCCCCCACCGGCTGGCCCAGGGCCTGGGCGCCGCCGGCCAGGGCCGCGTCGAACAGGGTGCGGCCCACCTGGGGCTGCTCCGGGCGATACAGGCGATTGCGCCGCTGGTCACGCAGGCGCTGGCCGTATTCCAGCCAGCGCAGTTCCTCCACCACGCTCACCGACACATGGCTGTCGGAGCCGATGCCCAGGCGCCCGCCCCGGGCGAGGAAGTCCACCGCCGGGAAGATCCCGTCGCCCAGGTTGGCCTCGGTGGTCAGGCACAGGCCCGCCACCGCGCCGCTGCGCGCCATGGCCTGCACCTCATCGGCTTCGGCATGGGTGGCGTGCACCAGGCACCAGCGCGGGTCCACCGGCGCGTGTTCGTACAGCCACTGCAAGGGACGACGGCCGCTCCAGGCCAGGCAGTCGTCCACCTCCTTCTGCTGCTCGGCGATGTGGATGTGGATCGGCCGGGTCCCGTCTTCGGCCGCCAGCACCGTGGTCAGTTGGTCGGGCGTCACCGCCCGCAGGGAGTGGAAGCACAGCCCCAGCCCCTGGTCCGCCGGCAGTGCCTCGCGCAGGCGCTGTTGCAGGGCCAGGTAACTGTCGGTGCCGTGGATGAAACGGCGCTGGCCCTCGTTGGGCGGCAGGCCGCCAAAGCCGGCGTGGCTGTAGAGCACCGGCAGCAGGGTGAGGCCGATGCCGCTGTCGCGGGCGGCACGGCTGATGCACAGCGCCAGCTCCGCAGGGTCGGCATAGGGGCGGCCGGCCGGGTCGTGGTGCACGTAGTGGAACTCGGCCACGGCGGTGTAGCCGGCCTTGAGCATCTCCACGTAGAGCTGGCGGGCGATCACTTCCATCTGCTCGGGGCTGAGGCGGCCCACCAGGCGGTACATCAGCTCGCGCCAGGTCCAGAAGCTGTCGTTGGGGTTGCCCGCCACCTCGGCCAGGCCGGCCATGGCCCGCTGGAAGGCGTGGGAGTGCAGGTTGGGCATACCCGGCAGTACTGGGCCGTGGAGCCGCTCGGCGCCCTCGGAGCCGGCATCGGGGAGGACCTGCTCAAGCAGGCCGGCAGCCCCGACCTCGAAGCGGACATTGCGTGCCCAGCCCGAGGGCAGGAGGGCTCGTTCAGCGTGGAAGGCAGGCATGGCGCGGGCTCCCGGTGAGTGGTCTTATTTGTATATACATATACAGACGTTATCGGGCGCCGTAAACTTGCGCCTGTCCGTGCTTGTTCGCCGGTATCGAATCCGGTACATGCCGGTAGCGGGTGCCTGCCTGGTGCCCGCCGTTTCCACAAGGAGAATCCCGTGTCCCCATCGCCCTCCGCGCCGTCCTCCCTGGCCGCCCAGATCGGTGACGCTCCCGCGCCGCTGTACGCCCGGGTGAAGCAGATGATCACCCAGCAGATCCAGTCCGGCGCCTGGCCGCCGCACTACCGGGTGCCGTCGGAGAGCGAGCTGGTGAGCGAGCTGGGCTTCAGCCGCATGACCATCAACCGTGCCCTGCGCGAGCTGACCGCCGACGGCCTGCTGGTGCGCATGCAGGGCGTGGGCACCTTCGTCGCCGAGCCCAAGGGCCAGGCCGCGTTGTTCGAGGTGCACAACATCGCCGAGGAGATCGCCGCCCGTGGCCACCGTCACCACTGCGTGGTGGTCAGCCTGCAGGAAGAGCAGGCCGGCCCCGAGCGCGCCCTGGCGCTGGACCTGCGCGAAGGCCAGCGGGTGTTCCACTCGCGCATCGTGCACTTCGAGAACGACGTGCCGGTGCAGATCGAGGACCGCTACGTGAACCCCGCCGTGGCCCCTGACTACCTGGCCCAGGATTTCACCCGCCAGACGCCCCATGCCTACCTGTCCCAGATCGCCCCGCTCACCGAGGGCGAGCACGTGGTGGAGGCCATCCTCGCCGATGCCGACGAGTGCCGCCTGCTGCAGATCGAACGGGGTGAGCCCTGCCTGCTGATTCGCCGCCGCACCTGGTCCGGGCGCAACACCGTCACCAGCGCCCGCCTGCTGTACCCCGGCTCGCGTTACCGCCTCGAAGGACGCTTCGGCTCATGAACCGCATCCGCCTGCTCAAGGCAGCCGACTACCCGCGCATGCCCTGGAAGAACGGCGCCGGCTCCACCCTGGAGATCCTCCGGGATGCCGGGGACGGCCTCGACGGCTTCGGCTGGCGCCTGTCCATTGCCGATGTCGGCCAGTCCGGCCCGTTCTCCGCCTTCACCGGCTACCAGCGCGTCATCACCGTGCTGGAAGGTGCCGGCATGCGCCTGACCGTGGACGGCCAGCCTTCCCGCGACCTGGGCCCGCTGGATGCCTTCGCCTTCGACGGCGGGGCGGCCGTGGACTGCACCCTCATCGACGGGCCGATCCGCGACTTCAACCTCATCTACGCCCCCGCGCACTACGCCGCTCGCTTGCAGTGGCTGCGCCTCGACGGACCGCAGTCGCTGTTCAGCGATGCCGATCACCTGCTGCTGTTCGCCGCCGAAGCCGGCGCAGGCCTCCAGGGCGGCCCGCTGCTGGAACGCCACGACTGCCTGCACCTGGAGCGCTCGGGCGGCCTGTCCGAGGTCCGTCTCGAGGGTGCCGGCACCCTCTGCCTGATCGAGCTGCTGGCGCGCTGAGGCGCGCCCGGCCTTCCCTGCGTTCCCCACGCTGCTCGCCCTTGCCGGGCACCCCCGTCCGCCTGCCTCCCACTGTTACCGAACGCCTCAACGGTGTGCGGTGCTGCTCCCGAATGATGCGCCGCTGCCCCAGGTAGCGGTCGGATCGGTTGCGCCCGTGCAAACCGGGGATGCCTGCCTGAGCCCAGGTAATCCGGCGCCTTCCGCCGTCATGCAGGCGCAGCGGAGCGGGTTGGTCCCTGAATTGCATATGCTTGTATGTACAAGTAGATACGTGTCTGTTCCTGAGCCCTGAACAACCTGTAACCGGAGACGCGCGATGCCTGGCAACCTTTCAGCGACTGCACAGCCGAACCGCACCCTGGCACTCGTCCGCCTGCTGGGCTACAGCGCCATCGGCCTCGTGCTGTTCTTCGTCCCGTTCGAGATCGCCGGCCGTTCGACCATCCTGATCGACCACGCCGCCTCGGCCCTGCAGGTGTACGCGCGCCCGCTGGTCATCGGCCTGGCGGTGCTCTTCATGCTCTACGGCGCCATCGAGCCCTGGCGCAGCGGGCGCTGGCGCCAGGGCGTCACCCACCTGGTGTTCAGCGTGCTCAAGGGCGTCGGCTTGCTGATCGGCATCGCCTACCTGTTCCAGGTGGGGCCCGCCGCCGTCTATGAGCCGGGGATGCTGCCGTTCCTCTTCGACAAGCTGGTGCTGAGCCTGGCCCTGATCGTGCCGCTGGGTGCCCTGGCACTGGTGTTCCTCATCGGCTTCGGCCTGCTGGAGCTGGTGGGCGTGCTGATGCAGCCGGTGATGCGCCCCATCTGGCGGACCCCGGGCAAGTCGGCCATTGATGCCGTGGCCTCCTTCGTCGGCAGCTACTCCGTCGGACTGCTGATCACCGACCGCATGTACCAGCAGGGCCACTACAGCGTGCGTGAGGCCGCCATCATCGCTACCGGGTTTTCCACGGTTTCGGCGCCCTTCATGGTGATCATCGCCAAGACCCTCGGCCTGATGGGGCAATGGAACCTCTACTTCTGGGGCGCCATGCTGGTGACCTTCGCCGTGACTGCCGTCAGCGCGCGGATCTATCCGCTGTCACGGCTGCCGTCCGAGGGCCGGGCTGAACCGCCGCTGGCACCCGGTGCCAGCCGCCTGGTCAGTGCCTGGCGCGCCGGGCTGGAGCAGGCGGCCCAGGCCCCGACGCTGGTATCGGCCCTGCGGGAAACCTTCATCGACGGCCTGCGCATGACCGCCGCCATCCTGCCCAGCATCCTTGCCGTCGGGCTCCTCGGGTTGCTGGCCGCCCGCTACACGCCGCTGTTCGACGCCGTCGGCCTGCTGCTCTATCCCGTCACCTGGCTGCTGGGCCTGGGCGAGCCCATGGTGGTGGCCCGCGCCCTCGCCGCCGGCCTGGCGGAGATGTTCCTGCCGGCGATGCTGCTCAAGGACGCCGACGTGCTGGTGCGCTTCGTCACCGCCATCGTGTCCGTCAGCAGCGTGCTGTTCCTGTCCGCCTCGATCCCCTGCGTGCTGGCCACACGGATCCCGCTCCGCCTGCGGGAACTGTTGCTGGTCTGGCTGCAGCGCACCCTTCTCAGCCTGGTGTTCAGCGTGCCGCTGGCCTACCTGGCGCAATTCCTGGGCTGGCTGTGAGCCGCCCGAACATCCATCCACACTCGCTGGAGACTGCCATGACCAAGTACCGCGACATCGAGATCCGCGCCCCGCGCGGCACCACCCTCAACGCCCGGAGCTGGCTTACCGAAGCCCCGCTGCGCATGTTGATGAACAACCTCGACCCCGAGGTGGCGGAGAACCCGAAGGAGCTGGTGGTGTACGGCGGCATCGGCCGCGCCGCGCGCAACTGGGAATGCTTCGACGCCATCGTCGACAGCCTGAAGACGCTCGGCGACGACGAGACCCTGCTGGTGCAGTCCGGCAAGCCGGTGGGGGTGTTCCGCACCCACGCCGACGCCCCCCGTGTGCTGATCGCCAACTCCAACCTGGTGCCGCACTGGGCCACCTGGGAACACTTCAACGAACTGGATGCCAAGGGCCTGGCCATGTACGGCCAGATGACCGCCGGCAGCTGGATCTACATCGGCAGCCAGGGCATCGTCCAGGGCACCTATGAAACCTTCGTCGAGGCCGGCCGCCAGCACTACAACGGCGACCTCAAGGGCCGCTGGGTGCTCACCGCCGGCCTGGGTGGCATGGGCGGCGCCCAGCCCCTGGCCGCGACCCTGGCCGGGGCCTGCTCGCTGAATATCGAGTGCCAGCAGAGCCGCATCGACTTCCGCCTGAAGACCCGCTATGTGGACGAGCAGGCCAAGGACCTCGACGACGCCCTGGCACGCATCACCCGCTACACCGCCGAAGGCAAGGCCATCTCCATCGCCCTGCACGGCAACGCCGCCGAGATCCTCCCGGAGCTGGTGCGCCGGGGCGTGCGCCCGGACATGGTCACCGACCAGACCAGCGCCCACGACCCGCTCAACGGCTACCTGCCCGCCGGCTGGACCTGGGAGCAGTACCGCGACCGCGCGCAGACCGACCCGGCCGGCGTGGTCAAGGCCGCCAAGCAGTCCATGGCCGTGCACGTGCGCGCCATGCTCGACTTCCAGAAGCAGGGCATCCCCACCTTCGACTACGGCAACAACATCCGCCAGATGGCCCAGGACGAGGGCGTGGCCAACGCCTTCGACTTCCCCGGCTTCGTCCCGGCCTACATCCGCCCGCTGTTCTGCCGGGGCATCGGCCCGTTCCGCTGGGCCGCGCTCTCCGGCGACCCGCAGGATATCTACAAGACCGACGCCAAGGTGAAGGAGCTGATCCCCGACGACGCCCACCTGCACCGCTGGCTGGACATGGCCCGCGAGCGCATCGCCTTCCAGGGCCTGCCGGCACGCATCTGCTGGGTCGGCCTGGGCCTGCGCGCCAAGCTGGGCCTGGCCTTCAACGAAATGGTGCGCTCGGGCGAGCTGTCCGCCCCGGTGGTGATCGGCCGTGACCACCTGGACTCCGGCTCGGTGGCCAGCCCCAACCGCGAGACCGAAGCCATGGCCGACGGCTCCGACGCCGTCTCCGACTGGCCGCTGCTCAACGCCCTGCTGAACACCGCCAGCGGCGCCACCTGGGTGTCGCTGCACCATGGCGGCGGCGTGGGCATGGGCTTCTCCCAGCACTCCGGTGTGGTGATCGTCTGCGACGGCACCGACGCTGCCGCCGCGCGCATCGCCCGCGTGCTGACCAACGACCCGGCCACCGGCGTCATGCGCCATGCCGATGCTGGCTACGCTGTGGCCATCGATTGCGCCCGCGAGCAGGGCCTGAACCTGCCCATGATCGGCAAGGGGGAATAAGCCGAAATGAATGCCTTGCACCTCACTCCCGGCCACCTGACCCTGGCCCAACTGCGCGCCGCCTTCCAGCAGCCCCAACGCATCACCCTCGACGCTTCGGCCGATGCGCCCATCGCCGCCAGCGTCGGCTGTGTCGAAGCGATCATCGCCGAGGGCCGCACCGCCTACGGCATCAACACCGGGTTCGGCCTGCTGGCCTCTACCCGCATTGCCCCCCATGACCTGGAGAAGCTGCAGCGCTCCCTGGTGCTGTCCCATGCCGCCGGTGTCGGTGAGCCGCTGGACGATGCCCTGGTGCGGCTGATCATGCTGCTCAAGGTCAACAGCCTGGCCCGTGGCTTCTCCGGCATCCGCCGCAAGGTGATCGACGCGCTGATCGCCCTGATCAACGCCGAGGTCTACCCGCACATCCCGCTCAAGGGCTCGGTGGGCGCCTCCGGTGACCTGGCGCCGCTGGCGCACATGTCCCTGGTGCTGCTCGGCGAGAGCCGCGCCCGCCACAAGGGCCAATGGCTGCCCGCCCGCGAGGCCCTGGCCATCGCCGGGCTGGAGCCGCTGACCCTGGCCGCGAAGGAAGGGCTGGCGCTGCTCAACGGCACCCAGGCGTCCACCGCCTACGCCCTGCGCGGGCTGTTCGAGGCCGAGGACCTGTTCGCCGCCGCCACCGTCTGCGGCAGCCTCAGCGTCGAGGCCATGCTCGGCTCGCGGGCACCGTTCGACGCGCGCATCCACGCTGCCCGTGGGCAGCGTGGTCAGGTGGACGTGGCGGCGGCGTTCCGCGAGCTGCTGACCGCCAGCAGCGAGATCGCCCGCTCCCACGAGAAGTGCGACAAGGTCCAGGACCCGTATTCCCTGCGCTGCCAGCCCCAGGTCATGGGTGCCTGCCTGACCCAGTTGCGCCAGGTTGCCGAGGTGCTGGAGATCGAAGCCAACGCCGTCTCCGACAACCCCCTGGTGTTCGCCGAGGAAGGCGACGTGGTGTCCGGCGGCAACTTCCACGCCGAGCCGGTGGCCTTGGCTGCCGACAACCTGGCCCTGGCCATCGCTGAGATGGGCTCGCTGTCCGAGCGGCGCATCTCGCTGATGATGGACATGCACATGTCCCAGTTGCCGCCCTTCCTGGTGGAGAACGGCGGGGTCAACTCGGGCTTCATGATCGCCCAGGTCACCGCCGCCGCCCTGGCCAGCGACAACAAGGCCCTGGCCCATCCCCACAGCGTCGACAGCCTGCCGACTTCGGCCAACCAGGAGGACCACGTGTCCATGGCACCGAACGCCGGCAAGCGCCTCTGGGCCATGGCCGAGAACGTGCGCGGCATCCTCGCCATCGAGTGGCTGGGGGCCTGCCAGGGGCTGGACTTCCGCACCGGCCTGAAGACCTCGCCGAAGCTGGAGCAGGCCCGCACCACCCTGCGCCAGCAGGTGCCCTACTACCAGGAGGACCGCTTCTTCGCGCCCGACATCGAGGCCGCCAGCGACCTGCTGGCCAGCGGTTGCCTCAACGCCCTGGTGCCGGCCGGCCTGCTGCCGAGCTTCTGAGCCCACCCAGGCGGGCCGCGCTGCCGGCCCGCCTGTCACAACAAGAACAAGGAGTGGTTATGAACGCGATCATCCTGGCCGTGCTGGTCATGGTTGTGCTGTGCATGCTGAGGGTCTCGGTGGTCTTCGCCCTGATCGCCTCGGCACTGGTGGGCGGGCTGTTCGCCGGCCTGCCGATGGAGACCGTGGTGAAGTCCTTCAACGAAGGCCTGGGCGGCGGTGCCCCCGTGGCCCTGGCCTACGCGACGCTGGGGGCCTTCGCCATCGCGCTGTCCCGTACCGGCCTGTCCCAGCGCTTGTCCGCCAACCTCACCGACCGGCTGGGCGAGGGCGGCGGGCGGTTCATCAAGTGGGCCATCCTGCTGTCCATGGTGCTGGCGGGCATCGCCTCGCAGACCCTGGTGCCGGTGCACATCGCCTTCATCCCGCTGCTGGTGCCGCCCCTGCTGCACGTCATGAACCGGCTGCAACTGGATCGCCGGGCGGTGGCCTGTGCCATCACCTTCGCCATCACCACCACCTACATGGCCTTGCCCCTGGGCTTCGGTGCGATCTTCCTCAACGACATCCTGGTGGCCAACATCAACGGGGCAGGCAGTGGCGAGCTGGTGTCCCGGGAGATGGCGCCGGTGGCCATGCTGATCCCGGCGCTGGGCATGGTGTTCGGCCTGGGCCTGGCGCTGCTCTGGAGCTACCGCCAGCCCCGTGTCTATGCCGACCGGCCGGTGGCGGGGGAGGAGGGCGAGGCTCCGGCGCGGCTGTCCCGCCGGCAACTGACGATGGTGCTGCTGGCCCTGGTGCTGGCCCTGGTGGTGCAGCTCTGGACCGGCTCGATGGTGTTCGGCGGCCTGGTGGGGTTCTCGCTGGTGTCCATGAGCGGGGTGATCCGCTGGAACGAGCAGGACGGGGTTTTTCTCCAGGGCATGCGGCTGATGGCCCTGGTGGGTTTCATCATGATCGCCGCCTCGGGATTCGCCGGGGTGATGAAGGCCACCGGCGAGATCCAGACCCTGGTGGCCCATTCCGCCGAACTGGTGGGCGGCAACCGCGCCCTGGCGGCGTTCATGATGCTGCTGGTGGGGCTGCTGATCACCATGGGCATCGGCTCGTCCTTTTCCACCGTGCCGATCATCGCTGCCATCTACGTGCCGCTGGCGGTGGGCTTCGGTTTCTCGCCCCTGGCCACCCTGTCCCTGGTGGGCACCGCTGCAGCCCTGGGCGATGCCGGCTCGCCGGCCTCCGACTCCACCCTGGGACCGACGGCGGGACTGGCCGCCGACGGGCAGCATGACCACATCTGGGGCACCGTCGTGCCGACCTTCCTGCACTTCAACCTGCCGCTGCTGGCCTTCGGCTGGGTGGCGGCGATGGTGCTGTAGCGGGTTGCCTTTCCATCCACAGGGTCGCCGCCGGGAGCGGGACCCACCTGCGAGGCCTGACATGAAGACGCTCTGGCACAACGCCCATATCGCCACCCTGCGGGACGGGCGCTACTCCATCATCGAGCACGGTGCGCTGCTCACCGAAGGCGTGCTGATCCGCTGGGTCGGCCCGCTGGCCGAGGCCCCGGATACCGGCGATGCCAGGCGGGTCGACCTGGGCGGCGCCTGGGTCACCCCGGGGCTGATCGACTGCCACACCCACCTGGTGTTCGGCGGTGACCGCAGCGCCGAGTTCGAGCAGCGCCTGGAGGGCGTCAGCTACGCCGAGATCGCCGCCCGGGGCGGTGGCATCGCCAGCACCGTGCGCGCCACCCGCGAGGCCAGCGAGGACGAGCTGCTGGCCAGCGCGGTGACGCGCGCCCGGCACCTGCTGCGCGACGGCGTCACCACCCTGGAGGTGAAGTCCGGCTACGGGCTGGACCTGGCCAGCGAGCGCAAGATGCTGCGGGTCGCCCGGCGCCTGGGCGAGGTGCTGCCAGTGACGGTGAAGACCACCTGCCTCGCCGCCCACGCCTTGCCGCCGGAATACGCCGGCCGCGCCGACGACTACATCGAGTGGGTTTGCACCGAGATCCTGCCGGCACTGACCGACGAGGGGCTGGTGGATGCGGTGGATGCCTTCTGCGAGCACCTGGCGTTCTCCCCGGCCCAGGTCGAGCGGGTGTTCCAGGCCGCGCGCGGGCTGGGGCTGCCGGTGAAACTGCACGCCGAGCAGTTGTCGTCCCTGCATGGCTCCAGCCTGGCGGCGCGCTACGGCGCGCTGTCGGCGGACCATCTGGAATACATGACCGAGGACGACGCCATCGCCATGGCCGATGCCGGCACCGTCGCCGTGCTGCTGCCGGGCGCCTTCTACCTGCTGCGCGAGACCCAACTGCCGCCCATCGACGCCCTGCGTCGCCACGGTGTGGCCATGGCGGTGGCCAGCGACCTCAATCCCGGCACCTCGCCGGCGTTGTCCCTGCGGCTGATGCTGAACATGGCCTGCACGTCGTTTCGCCTGACCCCGGAAGAGGCGCTGGCCGGCGTCACCCTCAACGCCGCCCGCGCCCTGGGCCTGGCCGCGCGTTGCGGCAGCCTGGAGGCGGGCAAGCTCGCCGACTTCGTCGCCTGGGACATCCAGCGCCCGGCGGAGCTGGCCTATTGGCTCGGCGGCACCTTGCCCAACCGCGTGGTGCGCCATGGACAGGAGATCGACCTTGGATAACGTTCTGGACTTCACCTCCGGCCGCGTGCCGCTGCTGATCAGCATGCCGCACCCCGGCACCCGCCTGACCCCGGCGGTGGAGGCCGGCCTGAGCGATGCTGCGCGCTCGCTGATCGACACCGACTGGCACATCCCGCTGCTCTACGACTTCGCCGCCGAGCTGGGGGCCGCGACCCTGGCGGCGCGCTACTCGCGCTATGTCATCGACCTCAACCGCCCGGCGGACGACGCGCCACTCTACGCCACCGCCACCACCGGCCTGTTCCCCGACGTGATGTTCGACGGCCAGCCGCTGTTCCGCGAAGGCGCGGCACCGTCCGCCGAGGAGCGCGCCGGCTACCTGGAACGCATCTGGGCGCCGTACCACGGGCGCATCGCCGAGGAGCTGGCGCGGCTGAAGCGTGAGTTCGGCTATGCGCTGCTGTTCGACGCCCACTCCATCCGCGCCTTCATCCCCCGCCTGTTCGACGGGCACCTGCCGGACTTCAACCTCGGCACCCACGCCGGCGCCAGTTGCGACCCGAGCCTGGCCGACGCACTGGCCAGCGTCTGCGCCCGCGCCGAGGGCTATAGCCATGTGCTCAACGGACGTTTCAAGGGCGGCCACATCACCCGCCACTACGGCCAGCCGGATCAGCACATCCACGCCGTGCAACTGGAACTGGCCCAGCGCACCTACATGAACGAAGAGGAGCCCTTCGCCTTCCGCGAAGACCTCGCCGTCCCCACCCGCAAGGTCATCCGCCAGCTGTTGCTGGCGATGCTCGCCTGGGGGCGGGAGCGCTACGGGCGATAAATCCAACACCAGGTAGCCCGGGCTTCAGCCCGGGGAGGGGCTGGCACCTTCCACCTTTCCCGGGCTGAAGCCCGGGCTACGACGGATGCAGACGCTTCAGTGGGCCGTTCGGCCTCGCGCCGATAGAGCCTGGGCGGTCACCCTGCAAGGCTCTCCGGCTCCCTATCCGGACGTGCCATTCATGGTGATGTATCGACGAGCCCGCCAAGCCGGGGGCTGCTACTTCCTTACCCTGGCGCTGGCAGATCGGCGAAGCGATCTGCTCGTGCGCCATGTCGATCTGTTGCGCGAAGCGATCCGTCAGGCCCGCTCGCGACGCAGCTTTCGCCTCGATGCGATCGTTGTGCTGCCCGAGCACCTGCACATGGTGATGAGCCTGCCCGAAGGGGACGACGACTTCTCAAGCCGCATTGCGTCGATGAAGGCGGCCTTCGTCCGGGCGTTACGTGCGCAGGGGCATCCCGTGAGACCCAACGCCAAGCGTGAGGCCGGGCTGTGGCAGCCTCGCTTCTGGGAGCACCTGCTGCGGGACGAGAGGGATTTCGCTGCCCATGTCGACTACATCCACATCAACCCGCTCAAGCACGGCCTGGTCACACGGGTCGTCGACTGGCCGCATTCGAGTTTCCACCGTTACGTGCGGGAGGGCCTGCTACCGGCAGATTGGGCCGGGGGCGAGGAGAGCCGCATCACCGGAGCAGGCGAACGGCCTGAGTAGCTCGGTGTGTTGTGTGAGGTGCACGGATTCCCGGGCTAAGGGGGCGCCTTATGCCGATGATGCGGCGTAGCCCGGACTTCAGTCCGAGGTGGTTTGGGCGCACGGGATTCCCGGGCTGAAGCCCGGGCTACGGGTGGGAG